>CAYXXL010000011.1:6204-20681 GCA_964469025.1 uncultured Fibrobacteria bacterium | reverse complement strand
ATCTGGGAAACATGGGCCTTCACGCAGATCCGGGGCTGGTTTTGCAACCGAGGCTATGTGACGCCCCCAATCCATTGGTGGAGGACGGTCGACGGTCAGGAAGTGGATTTCGTGGTGGAATCCCCTCGAGGCTTGGTGGCGATGGAATGCAAAGCCAGGGAAACATTCAAGGACGGTGATGATCGGGGCATCAAGACCTTCGTTCGCGAACACGAAAAAGAAGAGGTTCATCGTGCCTGGTTCCTGACGGCGTCGCGGCCCCACCCGTTGAAGAACGGTGGGCAAGTGGTGAACGGAGTCGGACTTTCCAAGCTGTTCGAGGATTGAGCAGCACCTCGGCAGTCGCGGTGCGGACGTCGGAGAGACGGCCTGCTCCTATCTTCCCTCCATGCTCCAATGGATTCTCCCCACGCTCGCTGGCGCCTTCATCGGCTGGGGAACCAATTGGCTCGCGCTCAAGATGCTCTTCCACCCCAGGCGTCCCTGGGGCATCGGGAAGCTCCGTTTCCAAGGCGTCCTGCCCAAGCGCAAGTTCGAGATCGCCGCGAGGATGGGAGAGATGGCGGAAGAGGAGTTGGTTTCCGGCGGAGACATCGGTCATGCGTTCGGAGATCCAGCGGTGCTCGAGGGTTTTCGAATTGCCGCCCGCGCGCAGGCACGGGTCTTCGCGCAGGAGCGGCTTCCCGGCATCCATCCGTTGGCGGGACTGCTGCTGACCAGGGGAATGAAGGACAAAGCGGAGGAGATCCTGTCCAGGGAGTTGTGCGCCATGGTCCCGGGCTTGGCCCGATCCATCGGCGAGGGTCTGGAGTCGAACCTCCCGATCAAGGATCTGGTGCAATCTCGCCTCCAGGGCATCTCCTTGGAAGACCTCGAGGCGCTGCTCCACGAAGTCCTGGACCGCAGCTCCACCCTGGCCCGCTGGAGCGGCGCGATCCTGGGCGCGCTGGTTGGATTCGCCCAGGCGGTGCTGCTTGCGCTGATGCGCTGAAGCTGTCGTTGGAAGCAACCATCCCCCTTCCGAGCCCGGTGCCGAGAAGGCGGGACGGGTATCTTTCCCGTTGATGGCCGAAACCGTTTCGCTGACCGCCGACTTCCTGCGCAAATACGACGTTCCCGGTCCGCGCTACACCTCGTACCCTCCCGCACCGCATTTCAAGACGGGGTGGTCGGAGGCGGAGATCCTGTCCCTGTTCGAGCGCTCCAACGGGACCGGCGACCGGAACCTGTCCTTCTACGTCCACATCCCCTTCTGTCCCAAGCAATGCCTGTTCTGCGGCTGCACCACGGAGATCGGGAAGCCGGGATCCGAGGTGCTCTCCTATTTCCAGGCACTCCACCTGGAAATGGACCGTCTCCTTCCGCTCTTAGACAGTTCCCGTCCGGTGACCCAGATCCACTTCGGGGGCGGCACCCCCAACGCCGCGCCTGTGAAGGAACTGGCCGGAGTCATCGAACACCTGCTGCGCGGGCGGTCCCTGGCCCCGCACGCCGAGATCGCCATCGAGTGCGATCCCAACCTGCTCACCCTGCAGAAGCTTGCCAGCCTGCGCGAGGCCGGATTCAACCGCATCTCCTTCGGGCTCCAGGACTTCGACAGGGACGTCCTGGCTTCCGTGAACCGCGGATTTCCGCGCATCTCCCCGGCGGACCTGGTGGCCGAATCCCATCGCTTGGGATTCACCGGGGTCAACCTGGACCTGATCTACGGCCTGCCCCACCAGACCCCGGAGAGCTTCGAGCTCACCGTGGAAAGGACCGTGCAGGCGTCACCCGACCGCGTGGCCACCTTCAGCTACGCCCATGTCCCCTGGGCCAAGGGCCACCAGAAGAGCCTGGAGTCCCGTGGCTTGCCGGATGCGGAAGCCAAGATCCAGATGGCCGTGCGCACCTACGCGGGCTTCCAGGACGCGGGGTACCGGCCCATCGGGATGGACCACTACTCCAAGCCGGAAGACGAACTGGCGCTGGCCCAGGAGCAAGGAAGCCTGCACCGGAACTTCCAAGGCTATTGCTCCCGGCGCACCACGGGGCAGGTGGTGGGATTCGGGGCTTCGGCCATCTCCCAGCTCCACGAAGGGTACGTGCAGAACATCAAGGAAAGCTCCCAGTACTCGTCGGCGGTGGCGCAAGGTCGGCTTCCGGTGGAAAGAGCCTACGTCCTGGACCGCGAGGAGCGCTTCCACCGGGAGGTGGTCAATTCCATCATGTGCCGGGGGCTCCTGGACCTGGATCGCGTGGGAGAATCCGAAGGCTTCGACCCGGAAGCCACGCGGCAGATCCTGGCAGACGGCATCGCGGGATTGGAGGCGCCACTCTCCGACGGGTTGTGCTCCTTCGATGGCCGCGTGCTGCGCACCACCGCCCGCGGGCATCTGGCCGTGCGCAACATCGCCTTCCTCTTCGACCCCCTGATGGGCAAGGGGGAAGGGCGGTATTCCCGCACCGTCTGAGCACCTGTTCGCACGGTCCGTGTCGCCTCCCTCCATTCCCCTCCGCACGTTGCTAGTTTCCGGAAGGAAGCGCGCCACACAGGAGAATGCCGACATGTCCACCGCACGTCTGGAATACAACGGCGAGGCTTGGGAGTTCCCCGTCGTCGAGGGGACCGAAAAGGAGCTCGGGGTCGACATCTCGGAGCTGCGCTCCAAGACCGGCCTGATCACCCTGGACGAGGGCTACGGCAACACCGGCTCCTGCAAGTCGGCCGTCACCTACATCGACGGCGACGCGGGGATCCTGCGCTACCGGGGATACCCCATCGAACAGTTGGCCGAACACTCCACCTTCGTGGAGACGGCTTGGCTCGTGATCTACGGAGAGCTTCCCACCGAGCCCCAGCGCCAGCGCTTCTCGGACCTCTTGACCAAGCACGCCATGATCCACGAGAGCATGCGCAGCCACTTCCAGGGATTTCCCACCAAGGCCCCGCCCATGGCGATCCTCTCCGCCATGATCAATGCCATCGGGTGTTTCTCCCCCGAAGTGCTGAGCGACGACACTGAGACCAACATGGAGGAGAACGCCGCCCGGCTGCTGTCCCAGGTGCGATCCATCGCGGCGGCCACCTACAAGATGGGCGTCGGCCAGCCCATGATGTATCCGCGTCCGGAGTTCAAGTACGCGGAGAACTTCCTGCACATGATGTTTTCCGTGCCCAACGGACGGATCACTCCGGATCCGGACGTGGCGCGCGCTTTGAACCAATTCCTGATCCTCCACGCCGACCACGAGCAGAACTGCTCCACCTCCACGGTGCGCATGGTGGCGAGCTCCGGCGCCAACATGTACGCCTCAGTCTCGGCGGGGGTTTCGGCGCTCTGGGGCCCGCTGCACGGCGGCGCCAACGTGGCCGTGATCGAGATGCTCGAGGAGATCAGGGACTCGAAGGTCTCGCCCGCCACCTACATGGAGAAGGTGAAGGACAAGAATTCCGGCCTCAAGCTCATGGGATTCGGGCACCGCGTCTACCGGAACTTCGATCCGCGTTCGCGCATCCTGCAGAAGGCCGCCGACAAGATCCTGGGGAAGCTGCGCATCGACGATCCGTTGCTGGACATCGCGCGGCACCTGGAGGAAGTGGCCCTGAAGGACCCGTACTTCGTGGAGCGCAAGCTCTATCCCAACGTGGACTTCTATTCGGGCATCATCCTGCGCGCCATCGGGATCCCGCTGAACATGTTCACGGTCATGTTCGCCATCGGACGCATGCCGGGGTGGATCGCGAACTACAAGGAGATCCACGACGGATCCCGCCTGAAGATCAACCGTCCGCGCCAGATCTACACGGGAAAGCTCATCCGGGACTTCGTGCCGCGGGAGATGCGAAAGTAGGCTTGGCTCGGCGGCCCGAGCGGAATTCGCTCATGGCCACCTGCTTGTCGACGCAACTCACCAGGAACGATTCCAGGCCGTGGGGAGGCGTCGGGGTCAAGGGCCACATGTGGCGCGCGATGATGTTCCGCTCCAGCGGAGTGAGCAGAAAATGCCGCTCGGCGTTGCGCACCGCGATGGCGGGGTGCTCGAACCCGTGGAACTTCTCCTTGGCCAGTTCGGGGACATGGTGGTCGCGCCAGTCGTACAGGAAGAAATCGTGGAGGAGCCCTCCGCGCGCCATGGCGCGGGCATCCAGGTTCAGGAAGCGTCCGATGCTGTAGGACAGGTAGGACACGCGCAGCGAGTGTCGGAAGATGGAGTTGTCGTGGTGGCGGAAATCCTTGGTACGAAGGAATTCCGGATTGGTCGCGATGTCGCGCACGAACCGTCGGAACTCCTCTTCCCGGGGGCTTCGCGATTCCACGAAGCGCAGGAACCGGACCTGCAGATCCGACCGCCGGTCGTCCAGACGGGTGCGCAGACCCGCCACGGCGTCCATGTACTTGCGAAGGTCGGGAAAAGCGGACAAAAGCCGTCCGAACGATTCCGCCAAGCGTCCCCGCTCGGGAAGGCTCAGGCTCGCGCGGCGCAGGTGGATCCGGGAAAGCCGCCCGACGAAGGCCCCCAGCAGGTTCAGGGAAAAAGCGAAATCCAACAGGAAATACGCGGCCAGGACCGGCACCAGCACGTCCAGGGTCCCGGTACCGATCCCGCGCACGAAGTGGTCCACCGAGGGATGTACCAGGCGCTCGAAGAAGACCGCCAGGGCCGCCCAGATGGCGGAGAAGGGGAGGCAGACCCTTCCGTTCAGGTTGAACCGGTCTTCCGAGTAGTCCCACATCCGAACCCCGAAGATCTTCTCGAAGGCGGCCCCGACCGCGTACTCCACGGTGGTCAGGACGACGGCGTAGCCCAGGAATTCCCACACAACGCCATGGCGGCGCAGGAACGGAGCCGTGAGGAGCACGCAGATCGCCCCGGTCCCGTAGATGGGCAGGAACGGTCCGCGCAGGAATCCGGCGTTGACGAACCGCCGCTGCTTGAAGGAGCGGTAGGCCACTTCCAGGACCCAGCCCACGACGGAATAGAACACGAAGAAGAGGAGGTATTGGTAGACGAGGATCCTGGAACCAAGAACCAGATGCAGCACAGCCCTGTCATCCCCCATTTCGAGAGGTGCCGAGACGCACCACGCTCCCCGACCGGCGAAGAAGATACTCGACTGGGCGATCCGGTGGCTCATGGGTGTAAGCTCCGGCTCCCTGTACTTTCCACGGAGCGAGCCTGCCCAACCCAGCTCCAACCCGGAAAGGGGAAAACGCCATGGATGAGGCCGATGTACCGACACTGTATGAATGGATCGGCGGGATGCCGGTCCTCGAGCGGCTCACGAAGCGCTTCTACGAGCATGTGGCCGACGACCCCCTCGTGGGGCCCATCTTCGCCGGAATGTCCGCCGACCACCCCCGCCACGTCGCCGTGTTCCTGGCGGAGGTGCTGGGAGGGCCAGCCACCTACTCCGAGCGACACGGGGGTCATTTCGCCATGGTGACGCACCACCTGAACCGGAGCCTGACCCATGTGCAACGGCGCCGTTGGATGGAATTGCTGCTCGAGACCGCGGACGAGATCGGCGCGCCGGACGACCCCGAATTTCGCTCGGCCTTGGTCGGATACCTGGAGTGGGGATCCCGACTGGCCATGGTCAATTCCCAGCCGGGGATCACTGCCGACCCCAATGCGCAAATGCCCAAATGGGGATGGGGAGAGACCAAAGGTCCCTACCAAGGCTAGGTGGAAGGACCTACTCGATACTCACCTTGACCGTCCGCTCCGCGCCTTCCGCGCGCAGACGCATCAAATACATGCCCCGGGGAACCGCTCCGCCTGCGCTGGAACGGCCATCCCACGCGACCCCGTTGGAACCTGGGGAAACTGGAAGTCCGCGCACCGCTCGCCCCCGGAGATCGAAGATTTGCGCTTCCTGGACGTCTCCGATCTCGACAAATTGCGTCCTGCCCTGGCAGGCCACGGAAAATCGCCGATTCTTCGCGATCGAAGCGGGGACGACGCCCACCGTCGGTGCCGGCGTGTTGGGAGGACCGACTCGAAAGTGGTAGCTGCCGGCGGCGACTTGCCAGACGAGATAGGTCCCTGCGCTGTCGAACGTCACGCCCGGAGCCGTGCCCGCCCCTGCGCCATTCTTCCAGACGAGCGTGGTGCCGGCGTACACGATCGCGCTGTCGCCGCCCGAGGCGGATGTCGGCAGGTAGACCAGTCCCGTGCTTCCCGACGGAACGACGATGTCCTGGTCGTAGACCTTTCCCGCCAAGGACCAAGTGGACGACGTCCTCCCGTTCGGGGTTTGGACATATCCTGTCGCACTCTTGAGGATGCCCACCACCTGGGGCTTGAATTTGATCTCGGCGTAGCCGGGCTTGCTGGGGGCGATGCCCAAGGCGGAGCTGTAGAACCACTCCTCGATGTGCCCGTACATCATGTGGAATTGGGAATTCACCGGATTTCCGTCCATCGATTCGGCAAGGGTCGTCCGACCCGAATTGGCGAGGTAGCCGTAACTGGGCGCCGCCGTCTGGGCGGCGATGGTGGCCACCACGTCGGAACGACCGTTGTCGGAAAGCGCTTTCAGGATGAAGCGAAGCCCGATTTCGCCCATCACGAGCTTGTAGCCGTCGGCCTGGACCCGGGCGACCAGCTTCGCCAACACCGCCGCCTGGTGGCCGTCGGGCACCAGGCCGACCGCCAGAGGCATCCCGAGAGTGGTCTGGTCGGCGGCGACGTAGGTGTTCGCGGTGGCGTTGAAGAGCGTGGCGTTGAACGCCGTCTTGATGTGGGCCGCAAGCGCCCCCCAAGTCGCGGCATCCGCGGTATTGCCCAACAGGAGAGCCACCTGCTGCATGATGGTGGCGTCGTAGTAGTAGACCGAAGATCCCACCAGTTGCGTCATTCCGGGCACGGTCAGGTCGATTCCGTACCAATCGCCCATCCCGTAGTTCAGCAGATAGCCCGACGACTTGGAGGTCAGGTAGTTCAGGTAGGCCTTCATGGTGGGATACCGGGTCTTCAGGACGTTCAGGTCGCCGTAGACCTGGTACACCTGCCAAGGCCCGATGAGGCACGCGCTGCCCCATTCCGGTGAATCGCGGTATTTGCCCGGGAAGACCGTGTACTCGGGAGCGATGTCCGGCACCAGGCCGTTTGCCAGTTGCGCGTCTTGCATGTCGTCCAGGATCTTCCGGTAGAACTCGGAGACCTCGTAGTTGTACATGATGGAATTGCCCATGAGGTGCGACTGCTCGATCCAGCCCAGTTTTTCCCGGTGGGGGCAGTCCGTGGAGACGCCCTGCATGTTCCCCTCGATCGCCTTGTCGATGATGTAGTGGATCCTGTTCCAGAGGGTGTCGGAACAGGAGAAGGTACCCGTGCGGGTCACGCTGTTGACCTCGTTGCCCTGGACCGAGAGGATCACGGGCTTGGCCGATTGCGTCGGGTCGAGCGACGCCCCGTCCACCTTCACGAATTGGAACCCGTAGTAGAAGAATCGGGGCGACCAGGTCTCCACCCCGGATCCCTTCAAGGTGTACGTGCAATAGACCTTGCTGTGCACCGACCACGAATAGGTGTTGAAGTCTTCCCGGAAGCTGAGCTTGACCTGCTGCCCGGCCTTGCCCTGCACCTGGATCACGGGCATTCCCGCGATGTTCTGGGTCAGATTGAATTCGTAGGCGCCCCCGGCCAGGGCCGTGGGCTTGCCTGCGGTGTACACGTGCCGCAGCTGGACCGGCTGCCCGTACTGCGCCATGAGGGTTCCGCTGGGCGCCGGGCAGATCGTCGCCGCTTCCCAGGAATTGTCCTGGAAGCCGGGGCTGTCCCAGCCCGCCTGGTCCATGCGCGCGTCGTAGTCCTCGCCCCCGTAGATGGAGGCGAAGGTGATGGGAGACGCCGCGGCACGCCAGGAATTGTCGCTGACGATTGTGGCCGAGGTGCCGTCGGCGTAGTTCAACTGCAGCATCATGGTCATCTTCTTGACCATGACCGGCGTGCTGAACTTGTCCCAGCGGGCGCCCGTGGACGCCGCGTCGAGGTTGTAGAATCCGTTGCCCAGAAGGACGCCCATGGCGTTGTTGCCCTGCTTCAGCAACGACGTCACATCGTAGGTCACGTAGAAGACCTTTTTGTTGTAGGCGGTCCACACCGGCTCCAGCACGTTGTCGCCGACCTTCTGGCCGTTGATGTGGAACTCGTGCAGCCCCAGGCCGCACACGTAGGCCGTGGCGCTCGTCAGGGGCTTGTTCACGGCGAATTCCCGCCGGAACATGGGAAGGGTCTCGCTGTTGTGGTAGCTGATCCATTGTCCGGTCCAGGTCAGAGCTTGGACCTGTCCGGGAAGGCACAAGGCTCCGAGGAGGAATGCCAGCCAAGCCGGGAAGGAAGATCTTAGCATTGGAAAACCTCCGTTGGTGACTCGAACTTATCCCCGATCCCCACATCGAGTCCTGCGGTTGCCGCCAACATTGTCCAATTGCGTTGAAAATCTCCAACGGCCCGCCACTTCGGCGCTGGACAAGAGGGCTGTTCGCTGCGGCGGCATCCCCCGAAACCGCATCAGCACAGCACGAAACGCATTGTTCAAACGGGATTTGCCAATTCTGGACCAATTTCTCCGATTGCAAGGAACCGCTTGGGGGCCTAGTTTTGGGGGGTTGGCCAGTTCAGCGCCACGCAAACCGGAGGATTTATGCCTGTAGCGACCTACCAGCAGTATACCCGGATGTTCGACGAAGCGAAGAAGGGGGGCTACGCCTACCCCGCCTTCAACGTCACATCCACGGAAACCGCCAATGCCGTGCTCCAAGGGCTGGCAGAATCCAAGTCCGACGGCATCATCCAGGTGAGCACGGGCGGGGGCGAGTTCGCCTCCGGCAACACCATCAAGGACATGGCCCTGGGCGGGATCACCCTGGCCCAGCACGTGCACATCGTGGCCGGCCGCTACAACATCCTGGTGGGCCTCCACACCGACCACTGCCAGGCCGACAAGCTCGACAAGTTCGTGAAGCCCCTGATCGCCGAGACGGAAAAGCGCCGCTCGGCGGGCCTCCCCAACCTGTTCAACAGCCACATGTTCGACGGCTCCGCCCTGCCCATGGACAAGAACATCGCCATCGCCGAGGAGCTTTTGAAGCTCTGCGCGAAGAACGAGATCATCCTGGAGATCGAGACCGGCGTGGTGGGCGGCGAAGAGGACGGCCACGACACCTCGGGCGTCTCCAACGAGAAGCTCTACACCTCCCCCGCCGACATGGAACTGGCCTACGAGAAGCTCGCCAAGATCGGGCGTTTCCTTTTGGCCGCGACCTTCGGCAACGTCCACGGCGTCTACAAGCCGGGCAACGTCAAGCTCACCCCCAAGATCCTGCGCGACGGCCAGGCCGAGGTGCAGAAGCGCTTCAAGACCGCGGCGAACCCGTTGGATCTCGTGTTCCACGGCGGCTCGGGTTCGGACATCTCGGAGATCCACGAGACCCTGACCTACGGCGTCGTGAAGATGAACGTGGACACCGACACCCAATACGCCTTCACCCGGCCCATCGTGGACCACATGCTGAAGAACTACGACGGCGTCCTCAAGATCGAGGGCGAGGTGGGGAACAAGAAGGTCTACGACCCCCGCTCCTACCTCAAGGCCGCCGAAAAGGGCATGGCCAAGCGCGTGCAGCAGGCCGCCGACGACCTGAAGTCCACCGGCAAGTCGCTCCTCTCCTGAACCGCACGAAAGGGATGAACCCGTGAAACTCCTGGAACACGAGGCGAAGGCCGTCCTTCGCCGGTATGGGATCAGCGTGCCCGTGGGCAAGGTGGTCCAAACCCCCGAGGAAGTCGGCCCCGCCCTCGCGGAGCTGGGTCTTTCCGAAGGGGTCCTCAAGGCGCAGGTCTTCACCGGCGGTCGCGGCAAGGCGGGCGGCGTCAAGCTGTTCGCCGGTGCGGCGGAAGGTGCGGAAATCGTGAAACGCCTGATGGGCGCGACCCTGGTCACGCACCAGACCGGTCCGGCCGGCGAAATCGTCAACAGCCTCCTTTTGGAGTCCAAGACCGCCATCGCCCGCGAGATCTACTGCTCCATCCTGCTGGACCGCGAGGCCAACAACCCCGTCCTGGTCCTTTCCGCCGAAGGCGGCATGGAGATCGAGGAGATCGCCGAGACGCACCCCGAGAAGCTCCTGAAGATGCACCCCCTGGTGGGCCACGACCTGTGGGCCTTCCAGATCGTGCGGGCCTGCAACTTCCTGGACATCACGGGGGATACCGCCAAGGAATTCGCCACGGTGCTCAATCAATTGTGGATGGTGTACCAGAAGTCGGACGCATCCCTTCTGGAGATCAACCCGTTGGTGATCGACAAGGTGGGACACGTGGTCCTCCTGGACTGCAAGTTCATCGTGGACGACAGCGCCGAATACCGCCAGAAGGGCCTTGGCAACGCCGACGCCGACAAGACGGCCGCGGAGATCGAATCGGCCAAGTTCGGACTCTCGTACGTGTCCTTGGACGGCACCGTGGGCTGCATGGTCAACGGCGCGGGCCTGGCCATGGCGACGCTGGATCTCATCGCATCGGTGGGTCTCATGCCCGCCAACTTCCTGGACGTGGGGGGCAGCGCCAACGAAGAGGCGGTCACCAAGGCCTTCGAGATCGTGCTCACCGACCCCAAGGTCAAGGTAATCCTGGTCAACATCTTCGGCGGCATCATGAAGTGCGACATCATCGCCCAGGGCGTCATCAACGCCGCGCGCACGCTTGGCGTGAAGGTTCCCGTCGTGGTCCGCCTCCAAGGCACCAACGTGGACCAGGGGAAGAAACTGCTGGCGGAATCCGGCCTCGCGCTGATCACCGCCGACGGCTTGGACGACGCCGCCAAGAAGGTGGCCGAAGCCGCCAAGGGGGTCCGCTCATGAGCATCTTCGTCGACAAGAACACCAAGGTCGTGGTGGTGGGCCTCACAGGCAAGGCCGGTTCCTTCCACGCCGCCCAGTGCAAGGCGTACGGAACCAAGATCGTCGCGGGCGTCACTCCCGGCAAGGGCGGGATCATCCACGACGGCATCCCCGTCTTCAACACGGTCCACGAGGCAGTGGCCGCCACCGGTGCCGATTGTTCCCTGATCTTCGTGCCGCCTCCGGGTGCTGCGGACGCCATCGTGGGGTCTGCCGACGCGGGAATCCCCTTCATCGTAGCCATCACCGAGGGCATCCCGGTCCTGGACATGGTGTGGGCGCGCAAGGAAGTGGATCGCCGCGGATCACTGCTGCTGGGACCCAACTGCCCTGGCATCGTGACCCCCGGCGAGTGCAAGATCGGCATCGCACCCGGCTTCATCCACAAACGCGGCAAGGTGGGTATCGTATCCCGTTCGGGAACCCTGACCTACGAGGCGGTCTACCAGACCACCCAGGCGGGACTGGGCCAGAGCACGGCGGTGGGCATCGGGGGCGACCCGGTCCACGGCTTGAACATGGTGGACATCCTGAAGCGCTTCAATGCCGATCCGGAAACGGAAGGCATCGTGCTCATCGGGGAGATCGGCGGCCCGGACGAGCAAAACGCCGCCAAATACATCAAGGAGAACGTGAAGAAGCCCGTGGTGACCTTCATCGCAGGTGCGGCGGCCCCCACGGGCAAGCGCATGGGCCATGCGGGCGCCATCGTGGAAGGGAAGAGCGGAACCGCGCAGGCGAAGAAGGCGGCCCTCAAGGCCGCCGGAGCGCTGGTGGCGGAGACGGCGGCGGACATCGGACCGTTGATCGCTCGCGCGTTGGCGTAACCGGGGGGCATAAAATGGCTGCGAAACCGGATTCTATATCGTAGGTTCCGCAGATCCGTCGCAAGGAATCCCGGACACCGTTGGAGGAACAATGAAACTTGTCAAGATCGCAGGCTTGGTGGCCATCCTCGGGGGTGTCGCCGCCGCGGAAGACACGATTTGGGTGGGGACTTCCGGCAAGAGCTACGTCAAATCCGGAGGGTATTGGTTCTTCTTCAATGATTCTTCGGACAATGGGAAGGCCACAATAAACAACTTCCCCCTGGAATCCAGCATTGCGAATGGCGGGATGTACAACATCTTCTATACCATCAATCCCTCCCAAGTCAAGGGGACGGGTGGTTACTCCTTCGTAGGAGCTGCCTTCAATTGGCTCACCCCCAAAGGACCCGCTCCCCAGACCTGGAGTCAAATTTGCGTCGAGTACTCCCTCTCGGGGACCATACCCTTCCAGCTCCAAATCAACAACGACCACGCCTTGACCCAGGACAACAACTACTTGGTTACCCTACCGAGTTCCGCAGGCTTCATCAAGAGATGTTACGACACGTCCAGCTTCGTCCAGCTTGGGTCTGCTGGTTTGAACCCGCTCACCACCTGCATGGCACAATCCACAGGCATTCAGTTCGAAGCTGTTGCGAAGCCGAAAGCGACGGCTTGGAGCGACACGTTCAAGATCAAATCCGTCACCACTCTCCAGGCTGGAGAAACTGCCATCCACCCATCGGCCTCGGAAGTCAGAAACGGACCCGTGCTGCGACAGGCGGGTGCGACGCTCTCTCTTTCTGGGATGGAAGGACCTGCCCAGTTGAGGATATCAGACCTCCAAGGTCGGCTGTTGACGCAGAGGATCATGGAAAGCGGATCCTCCCTCTCGCTTGCCGATTTGGCAAAGGGCGTTTACTTCGTCCGCATCGAAAGCGGAACGGATCGGATCAATCGGCGGATCGCGATTCCCTGAAGGCACCCTGGGTTCATCCGGTTCCGTAGGACAGCCCTCGCCCCGAAACACGGAGCGGGGGGGGTCGTGTCCCTCCCCCTTTTTGAATGTCGCCATCTCAACTTGAGAGCCGGGGCGGAGCCGCTTCTGGCCAAGTCCTGCACTCGAGTCCGCAACCGATCTATATTCCCCGCTGGTACCCCTGACTCCCCACTCCCGCCAGCCCCTGGCACCGGAGATCCCAGATGAAATTCGACTACCGCTCCCTCCGACCCTTCGCGGCCATTGCATCTGGCCTCCTGGCGCTGGTGGCCTGCCAGAATGCGACCGACTCCAATTCCAGCAACTCCGGCCCCATGAAGGCCATCGCGACCCTCCCCTTCAGCGACACGGTCCGCGTTCCCGACAGCACCGCATGGAGCACCACCACGGACTCCGGCCATGGAGGGTTGTCCTGTACCGGAACCACCTGCCACGACACCCTCTCCCTCAAAAACCCGCTGGGATCGCAGGTCGCGAACATCCAGCTGTGGAGGTTGGGTATCCACCTGGAGACCCTCCACTTCACCCAATCCGGAAACAACCCCACCCTGATCGCACTGGACACCTTCCACATCGACAGCTTGGGCCTGAAGCTCCTGGAATCCTTCGACAGCCTCCGCCAGATCAATGCAAAAGCCGATTCTCTGGCAAAGGTGGGTCCCCTCGCTTCCGATCTGATCGCCTACTACGCATCCCTGCTCCTCGCGGGGAACACCACCTTCAATGGATTCCCCTCCGCCCTTCCCGCAGGCCTGAACCCCGTCGTTGTCCAGGACACCTTGGTCCTTCTGGCACTCCAGGTTGGGAAGACCCCCGTTCAGATCGCCTCCCTGAGCTTGGGATTGGACACGGGTTCCATCAGGACCATCGCAGGAATCCTGGTCCAGGCGAATCTTTTGAAGACCACCGACACTCTGGTCTGGTTCCACCCAGTGCGGGTGAGTGGTGCCGTGTCCGTCGCGGGAAGCCTCACGGCCGGGGGTGGTGCCGTCGGGGTGAGCGGTTCCTTTTCCTGGAATGCGGGGAAGATCGTCTCCCCCAAGTACGAGGTCCATACCACCAAGGGGTTGGACACCAATTTCACCTTCTCCACATCCAATCTGCCCTCGAGGTCCGGGACTGCCTGGACGTTGGCCGGCAACCTGACCGTCCAGGCCACGGCTTCCGCGAGTGCGGGGACGGACACCCTGGTGGTCACCCTTTCCAGCGATTCCGGCGACTTCGCGACTTCCCGCGTGCCCTTCCAGGTGGTGGCCCGGGACACCATGGCACCGGCCTTGAAGATCCTCTCACCCATCCAGGACACCACGGTCCCCAATGCGACCTCGTTCGTGGTGGTTTCCGCTTCGGCGTCCGATTCGGGTAGCGGAATCGCATCGGTGCAGATCGGCAGTCGACCCAAACGCACTGCGGCACCTTTCTCCGACACGGTCTACCTCGCCTCGGGCATCGATACCATCGTGGTGCAGGCCTGGGACAATGCCGGAAACCATACCGCAGACACGGTCCATGTCACGCGCACGCCTCCCACGGTGGTCATCGCGCCCCCCAAGGTTCAGCGGGTTTCACCGTCCACGGACACCACGGTGGGTTGGGGTACCAAGTCCATCGGTCTGTCCTGGACCGTCACCGACGACTCCACGTTCGCGGTTTCGGTCAACGGGACCGTCCTGACCAGCAAATCCGCCCTGTACCAGACCACGCAGAATTTGGCTACCGGACTCAACACCTTCGTCCTCCTGGATGAACGGCAGGATAGCATCAACGACGGATTCT
>CAYXXL010000011.1:0-6194 GCA_964469025.1 uncultured Fibrobacteria bacterium | reverse complement strand
GCCAGCTACGACACCATCCGCGTCACGCGCCAGGCAACCAGCCCGCCTCCGGTGGTCGCCCGCTCCAGTCCCGGCCAGGACACCGTGATCCTCGAGAGCCAACCCTCGCTGACCGCTTCCTGGAAGGTGACGGACCCCACCCTCCAGTCGGTGACCATCAACGGGAACCCGGCGACCTTGAACGGCAACGTCTACTCCAGCTCGGTATCGTTCATTGGTGACCCCCGGGATTCCCTCTGGGTCACCGTCGTGGCCACCGACTCGTCCACGACCTCCACCAGGGATTCCATCAAGGTGAAAAGACTGGCGGCTCCGACGATCCCCGCAGGCAACCAAGCACTCAGTTCCAGTCAGGCCCTCCCCGTGACCATCTCGTCCAACCTACCGGGGACGCGCATCGGCTACTCCACGGACGGCGTCCATTGGTTGAGCTACCCCAGCGGTGGAGTCAGCGTTTCCCAAAACGAAATCCTCTACGCCCAAGACACCCTGGGGTCCGTGGTGTCCGGCGTCGATTCCTCCGTGTTCCTGTATGTGCCCAACTTGGTCCTTTCGGGAAGCACCGCCACCCAGTCGACGGTGACCATCACCCCAGGGGGCGTTGGAGTTCAGGACTCCTTGAGCACCGGGGGCGGTTGGATCGGCTATTCCGGCCCATTCCCGATCAATGGAAACACCAAGGTTTATGCTCGATCCAGGTTGGGCGCAGTTTCCACGATTCCCGTGGAAGTGGACTTTGCAGTGGCCCCCACGTTGATCGTGTCCCCTGTGGACACCGGGGTGGATTCCGTGATCGTGACCGTCGTCAAAACTGGAGCCGATAGTGTAGAGTACTCCATCGACCAGCAGGCGAGTTGGCATACTTTGATCGGTTCCACCTATCCGATGATCCCCGGAACGCTCTATGCGCGTTCTCGGGTGGGAAGTGCCATTTCATCTGTCAGTTCGGTGGCGGTGCAGCTTTACTTGGCACCGCCAAAAATCAGCCCATCCAGTGGGACTTACCTCAATCCGCAAATGGTCAATCTTTCTGGCACCCCCGCTGGAGCACAGACCATCTACACCACAGACGGGAGTGTTCCCTCTGTGTCGCACGGAACGCTTTACAGTGGACAATTCCTCGTGGGTGCAACACAAACCATCAAGACAATTGCCATCAAGACCGGTTTCGGGAACAGCGCCGTTGCCAATGCGAGATACGCCCTTCCAGATACCAACGCATACGGAATACCTTGGAATCCCAATGTCACCTATGGGACCTTGTTGGATGTCCGGGACAGCCAAGTGTACCGTACGGTCAAAATTGGTACGCAGACCTGGATGGCGCAAAACCTGAACTACGCAGATACAGCGATTGGAGGCGCGTGTTACAACGGAAGTGCAGCGAATTGCTCGGAATACGGAATACTGTATTCCTGGCAGGTCCAAGGCATTTGCCCCGATGGATGGCATTTGCCGAGCCAAGCAGAGTGGACCAAATTGACGGACACACTTTTGGACTCGTCAACCGCAGGATCCCAACTCATGTCCAGTGCGGGGTGGGGCGATTTTGGTGGGAGCGGACTAGACACATACGGCTTCCGGGTCCTTCCCGGTGGACTCGGTCATAGGGGCCCGGACGAGGGACTCGGGTCAGGGGCCGTCTTTTGGTCCTCAACGGTCACCGCGCCTGATCCTACGGATCCTGGTGCCTGGGCCGTGTTCTTTTCGTCTGGTCAAGCAAACACGACTGCGAGTACCAATCCGGAGTATGCTCGTTTCAGTGTCCGCTGCTTGCAGAATTGATTGGCCTGATGAAATCCACGGACGTTGCCGCTGGCAATGCTCGTGGATTTCAGGCTGTGACATGGATGGATGTTGGCCCGCCGGAAAGGACTTGACCGGACATATTTATTGCGACTCCGTCTCATTGTTCTACAAAACAGGCACCCCTCTCCCCCTTCCCAGCGAGTCTGGAGTGCGGTAAGTTCTGTCCATGGACCGCCCCGATGTGTTCGCCTACAACGATTTCCGGAAGTACCTCGCCGACTGGCAGAGCTGGCGCCAAGCGCAGGACCGCTCGTTCTCGCGGACGGAATTCGTTCGCCGTCTGGGTCTGCCCAGGACCCGTTCGTTCTTCACCGATCTGCTCCGCGGAAAGAGCCTGACATCCACCTTCCTCGAGCGGATGTTGCAGGTGATGGAGCTTCCCAGGGAAGAGGCCCTGTTCTTCCGAGCCTTGGTGAAGTTCAACCAGGCCGCCAACGCGCAGGAGCGGGAACTCCACTACGAGCAGCTGGTGGCCCTGAACCGCTCTCCCCGCACGTTCCTGGACCCCGCGTCGTTCTCCTACTACAAGGATTGGCGCAACGCCGCATTGCGAAACGCACTGGACCTTTTCGATTGGGATGGTGGGGATCCGGGTGCGGTGGGCAGGATGTTCAAGCCACGACTCACTCCCGGTGAGGTGCGGCGCGCCTTCGCGGTCCTGCGCGACCTGGAATTGGTGGAGCAAAACGCCTCGGGAGCCTGGAAGCCGGTGCAGAAGGTGCTCTCCAGCGGGGATGCGCGCACGGACGAGCCCATCCGCCAGCACCAACTCCAATGCCTGGAACTGGCGGGGAAATCGCTTCTCGAAGACCTTCCGCCCGGCGAGCGCGACACCTCCACCCTGTTCGTGACCGTGTCGGACGAGGCCCACGCCCTCCTGCTGCGCCGGCTGGCGAAGTTCCGCGCCGAGATCCGGTCCATCGTGCACAAGGACACCTTGCCCGCCACCCGTTTGCTCCACATCGACCTTTTCCTCCATCCCCTGATCCGAACGGAGACCCCATGAAAACCCACGACTTGGCGGCCACGGCCCTGGCCTGTTCCTGCCTTTGGCTCGCCTCGTGCGACACACAGAAGGTGACAGGCACCGGGGACGAGACCAACGCTTCGGCGGCCCGACTCCTGGACACGACCGGTGCTCCCGCGGCTGGCGCCAACCTGCTGGTGTTCCAGCCGCTGGACAGCACCCGGACGCCCGTGGCGGCCGGCGTGACCCTGGTCGATGGCTCCTACTCCCTGCCCACCGTCCCGGATGGGATGTACCAGATCCTGGCGCGCAGCGCGGGGAGAGTCGCCGTGATGGACTCCGTGTACACCAGCCAAGGGAAGCTCCAAGTCCGCTCCGACACCCTACGCGATCCCGGAAGCCTCTACGGGGTCGTGGAAATGGTGGGCGACGACAATCCCGCCTCGGTGGAAATCTCGGTGCTCGGGTCGGACCTGTTGGTGGCCAATGCGACCGCCGCAGGCAACTTCCGGCTGGACAACCTCGGGACCGGAACATGGATCCTCAAGTTCACCACCGGCCTTTCCGGCTACACGAACACCTACGTGACCGTCCGATCCAAGGCTTCCGCCAGCGTGAAGTTGGACACGGTGATCATGAACTACACCGCCATTCCTCCGGTGGCCGGGCTGAAGGCCGTCTACGATACCGCGACAGGAAACGTTCATCTGACCTGGAACGTGCCGGCCGGGGTCAAGGGTGTCCGCGACGTGGAGGTCCTGCGCGTGAACAACGCCGACACCGGGAGTCCCGTCCTGATCGGGACCTCCGATTCGTCAGGGTACTCGGACCCGATCTACCCCTTGTTGCCTTCTGGAACGGCACAGTACACCCCCACCACATGGCTCTACAACGTGCGCATCCGCACCGAGGACAACAGCATCGGAAAGATCGCCTACACCAAAGTCACTACCATCGATCCCGCGGCCATCGCCCCCACCTTCAGCTTGACCCCCTTGGTTCGCGACAGCGTCAAGCTTCCGTCGGACACGGTCGGGGTGGTGCTTCGCGTGACCGATCCGAATTTCGATCTGCAACGGGTGTCTTGGATGGTTCCGGGACTCGACAGTTTGCCGAATGTCGTTCCATGCCACGGACAGAGCATCCTGGACACCGTCCTCATCCGACTGGGTTCCCTGGACAGCTCCAAGCTGTTCTCCGCGGCCACCATCGACGTCGTCGATTCCGTCGGGCACCATTTCGTGTTCCAGTCGCGGAAGCCACTCGACTCGGTCTCCTGGGCGGCTCCGACCCGCTCTTCCGATTCCGCAAAGGCGAGGGATTCCGTTGTTTCCGATTCGGTGAAGAAAGCGGATTCCCTACCGGTCCCGGTCGACAGCGCCGCGATCAGGGAAACAACCGCCAAGGACACCGTCTTGTCCCGGCGAGCGCCGATGGGAAATGCCACATCGGTCGCCTGGACCCGGATCGGCATGGCGTCGGGGAGAGAGTCCCTCTGGGCGAAATTGGAGACGATTCGACTTCGCGAGGAGGAAGTCTGCTTGGGGTGAGGGACCGGTCCGGGGAGGACGGGAAAGGTGGAAGGACTGCTTCCGCCTTCGCTGCGCGGGCACTGATAGCGCCTTGGCAGGCACCCGCCTGCACGCCGATGCGGCGTGGTGACGGGAGGTTTGATGCCGTCTGATCAGGGGAGTGGGTCGGGAGTTCGGTTCTTGAGAAATTCCCGCACCCGAGCGGGGACTTTGACGGTCGATCGAGCGGCTGGTGGCACGGGGCTCCTCGGAGACGTCATGGCTGAACGTATTTGGTCTTTGGTGATTTGAACCTAACTTCGAACGAGTCAAGCGGAAGAATTCGCTTGGCAAATTTCCCATTGAGTCGATTTTTTGAAATCATTTGAAATTCTGGTGTTTTTTCGAGGAACTTCTCGAACGTGAATGAGCTATCGCCGATGTCATCCTCCGGTTTGCATGTCATTGCAGAGACATCACAAATGACAACGCCAAGCTCCGCTTGCTTTTTCGTGTTCCAGCTTCGGTTAACCATTTCAAACCACCGATGGTTGTAGGCGACATTTCCCAGCCATAGCATCCCACCGTCGTCATGCAGAATCGTGATGCTCTTGCCGTCCATCATTTCGGCGGAAATATCGTGAGCTCTTTGCCCATCAGCAATGATCGTCTGAATCGAATCCGTATCGATCAACTGCTTGGGCACAGAAACTACGACTGCGACCAGTTGAAGCAACGCTGAAAGAATGTTCATTTGTACCTCCTCGCAAGGATGTCTGAAACGTACCGAGTAATTTCCCTGTACTTGTCTTGCCGCCCCCACGATGTTGGAATGGCTTCCCATAAATAGGACTTCTCTTCCCCCTCAATCAGATCGTCCCAAGTCGGGTTGTCAGTACCGGATCCCTTGAACGCCTTTTGGATCGTTCCTTCGCCAGCGTTGTAGGCCGCTACGTAGAACTTCTCCTTTTCCTTCGGGTCGAGCGGCGTCAGGTATTTGGAAAATACCAGGCTGTCGATGGTTTTACGCTTCCTGGTAAATATCAGCGCTCCGGCAAAGATCGATTTCCTCGGGATGAAACGCTCATCGTTCACCATGTCGTAGTTGTAGATGCCATCCACCTTCTTCGTTGCACCCTTGCTGAGGCCAGCCTCCGAAATGGCTGCTCCACCAATTTGCGTCAAGCCAGCATATCCGACGTTGTTGTGTGCCTTCGGGTTGAATGCGCTTTCCTGGGCGATCAATGATTTGAGCAACAGTGGATCCATGGAATATTTCTTCGACGCTTCCAGAATTAAGTCGTTGAAATTGTTCTGACCCTCGAGATTTCTCGAATCTCTGGGCCAGTACGTCTCGATTTCGTCACCGTCCGACTGGGCGTCCGCGGCGGGTTCCGCCTTCGGTACCGGGAATTCCCTTGCCATGAATTCCGTTGGATGGTAGTGCCAGACGCTTCCTCCCTTCGGGAGGTCGCAACCGAGGGTTTCCGCATCCTTCCAGAAGTTGTAGAGCTGTAGCCGGGGGGCCAGGTCCTCCACGTCGTAATCGTTCTTGAGACGATCGAGTGCGGTGTCCCAGACGACCGCCCATTCGCTCTTGAAGAAGAATGTCCGGCTCCTGATCTGGGCCGCGGTCTTCGGGTCCCTGTACGCCTCGCGGATGTTGTCCTTGTTGAGCGGGTGGAAGAACGTGACCACTTGGCTCCTGTTCAGGATCTGCTTGAATTGCACCGAATCGCAGATGATGTCGTTTTTCAGCGCGTCGTCGTCCTTCACCTGGATCCACTTGTCCGACACGACTCCATCGGAGAAGACCTCCCAATGCAGGAACGGGGTCTTGCCGGCGGGTGCAGGACTGATGAAGCCAAGGCAGTCGCCGCGTTTCACGGGAGCGGACAACTTCACCA
>CAYXXL010000010.1:0-21642 GCA_964469025.1 uncultured Fibrobacteria bacterium | reverse complement strand
GACGATTGTGGCGTGGTGGTGATGTGCGCTTCGACGGGGCGGGAAGTGGCGGGCACGCTCACCGACATCCAGAGCGAGGTGGGGAAGCTTCCCCAGTGGCATTCCGACCTGTGGAGCCTGTTCAACCCGGTGCGAAAGACCGGAGACGAAGAGGCCTTCGAGCGGTTGCTCGCCGATGACGCCTTGCGCGAGGACTTCTACCACCGGCTCGCGCAGTACTCCAGGACGCTGGCCTTGGCGCTCTCCAGCCAGCGGTTCCTGGAAGAGACCGAGGAGTCCTGGATCACCCGCTACAAAGGGGATCTGCTGCGGTTCCAGAAGTTGCGTTCCTCGGTGCGGCGGCGTTACGCCGAGACGGTCGACTACAAGGACTTCGAGCCCAAGATCAAGAAACTGCTGGACACCCACATCCAGGCGCACGAGGTGGTCCAGCTCAACGAGCCGGTCAACATCTTCGACGAGGCGGAGTTCGGGGCCGTCCTTGAGGCGCGCGAGGTCGAGTCCGTGCGCACGCCCGCGGCGCGCGCCGACTCCATCGCGCATGCCCTCAAGAAGACCATCACCGAGAAGATGGACGAGGACCCGGCCTTCTACAAGAAGTTCTCAAAGCTCATCCAGGAAGCCATCGAGGACTTCCGAGCCCAGAGGATCACTGCCCTGGAGTACCTGAAGCGGGTGGCCGACTACAGGGACCACGTGGTAGGCAAGAAGCGGGATGACGTTCCGTCGCGCCTCGAAGGCCGCGAAGACGCCCAGGCTTATTTCGGTGTCGTTCTTCCCATCGTGAAGGTCCTTGGGCTTCCCGACGACCAGTCCCAGGAAATCGCCGCCGAGATCGGGCTTGCGGTGGATTCCATCCTGCAAAAGCACTGGAAGGTCAACTTCTGGAACGATGACATCGCGCAGAAGAAGGTGATCGATGCCATCGACGATTTCCTCTACGACGACCTCAAGGAACGGCACGGGATCGCCATGGGCATCGAGCAGATGGACGGTTTGATCAAGGACTCCTTGCGGGTGGCGAAGAGCCGGACATTGCGCTGATGTTGTCCAGTTCCATCCTGTACGGATCCACCTCCATCGATTTCCATCTCCGCTTCGCCGCTCGCCGCACCCTGGCCATTTCGGTGCATCCCAGCGGCGAGGTCGAGGTCGTCGCCCCCACCGGGTCCGAACTGGTCCGGATCCAGGAGCGCGTCAAGCGGCGCGCGCGCTGGATCCTGCGCCAACGAAATTTCTTCCGCCAGTTCCAACCCCGCACGGCGCCACGTCAGTATCTATCCGGAGAAACACACCTCTATCTGGGACGCCGATACCGACTGAAGGTGGATTCGGGCGATGAGCCCGGTGTACGCATGACCAGAGGCATCCTGTTCGTGACGGAGACGAAACCGCCCTCGCGCGAGCGGATCGCCGAACTGCTGCTTTCCTGGTATCGGATCCGCGCCAACGAGGTGTTTCGGGAAATCTTCGAGGCGCAATGGTCGCTCGTGACCCAAACCTCCCGGAAACCGCGGTTCCAGATCAAGTCCATGCGCACACGCTGGGGAAGTCTCTCCAAGGGAGGAATCCTCACACTGAATCCGGATCTGATCCGAGCCCCCAAGGAATGCATCCAATACGTGGTGTGCCACGAGCTTTGCCACCTCCGCCACCACAACCACAGCCCCGCCTTCTTCAAGCTGTTGTCCAAGCGGATGCCGGACTGGGAAGCGAGGAAAACGAAGTTGGAGGCCGCCTTCGCCTGATCACTTCGTCTTCATCGTCTTCCCCAATTGCTTGAGCATGAATTCCGGGGCGATCCTGCTCATCAGCTTGAGAAAATTCGACTGCCCAGGCCGGATTTCGGAATTCCCGGCTTCGATTCCTCGGATCGCATGTTTGACCAGGACCTTGACGTCCATCGCCTTCATGCCCTTCGTCTCCTCCGCGAATTCCCCTCGAAACAGCGGGGTATCGACGCCGGGGGGAGCCAACTCGATCACCGTGACCGCCGAGCCTTCCAGTTGCACACGCAGGGATTGGGTGTAGGAATGCATGGCCGCCGTGGTCGCGGAGTAGACGGGTGCCACGGGGAGCGGGACGAAGGCCAGACCCGACGAAACATTGACGATCAGCCCGTTTTCCCTTGTCTTGAGGTGCGGAAGGAACTGTTGCACCATGCGGAGGGGCCCGCAAAGGTTGATCTGGATTTCGCGCGTGAGGTCCACCAGATCGCGGTCCTGGTCGAGCCTCATGTTCCGCATGATCCCGGCGTTGTTGATCAAGGTGTCCAGACCGGGAAATTCCGCCAAGACCTGCTCGTACAGTTGTCGGATCGCCACCGGATCGCCGACATCGCTCTGGATGGTGATCAGGCCGGTCAACGATTGCTTCGCCTCGTCCAACCGTTTCCGCTCCCGTCCGGTCACGATGACCGTGTTGCCCAGGTGAAGCAGTTGCTTCGCGAGCTCGAAGCCGATTCCGCTCGTGCCGCCGGTGATCAAAATGGTTCGTTGCGCAAGTTTCATGTCTGTGCTCCGGGTGTTGTTCGGGGGTGCTCCGCTCCATAGGTTACAAGGCTCGCGTTCCGCAACCTCTCCACATTCAACTCGTCCTCTCCCGAAGGAGTGTATTCTGTGGACGATGATCGCCTCCCGATCGACAGCGACTTGGGGTTCCGTGCTGCTCGCCGTGCTTTCCGCGCGGGCCGCAGTCGTCGAATTGAACGTGGCCAATGCGCCCGGTCACGCCGTCGGGCCGTCGTTCCTGGGACTGAGCTACGAGAAGAACACCATCTACACGCCGTTGTTCCGGTCGGACAACTCCGGACTGATCGCTCTTTTCCAGCGGCTGGGGCCTGGAATTCTGCGGGTGGGCGGGAATTCCGTGGATCTGACGCGGTGGGATTTCGCGGGCACCGGCTTGGTGAAGGGGACCGTGGCACCGGCCGACCTGACTCGGTTGGCGGGCTTCCTGCGTGCGACCGATTGGAAGGTGATCTACGGAGTGAACCTGTCGGTTTCCACTCCCGACACCGCTGCTTCCGAGGCGGCTGCGGCCGATTCCATCCTGGGTGATCGCTTGGCGGGCCTGGAGATCGGGAACGAACCCGACCTCTACTACAAGAACGGCGATCGACCCGCGACATGGACCTTCGAGCAGTTCCGCGCCGAATGGGATTCCTTCCATGTGGCCATGGCACAACGGGCCCCGGGTGTGCCCTTCACCGGTCCTGCCACAGCCGGAACCGGGACCTGGCTCGACGATTTCGCGCACCAGGAAGCCAACAACATCTCCCTCCTCACCTTCCACTACTACGTGTCCAACGGGCAGTTGGCGACCTCCACCGTGGCCAAGCTCCTGCAGCCCAATCCGGGACTCGGCACCACCCTGCACCTGTACGATTCCATCGCGCTCGCCACCGGGATCCCCGGCGGCTTCCGGGTGGCCGAAACGAATTCCTACTACAACGGCGGCGCCCCCGGCGTGAGCGCCTCGTACGGCTCGGGGCTTTGGGCACTGGAGTACCTGTTCACGTTGGCCAGCTCGGGGGGATCGGGATTGAACTTCCACGGCGGCGGCTCGGGCCCCGGCTACACCCCCATCGCCGACAATTCGAGCACCGGAGCCGTGGTGCAGGTCCGGCCCGAGTACTACGCGCTCAGCCTCTTTTCCTTGGTGGCCCACGGCCTGGTGCGCAAGGCCGCCCTCTCCGATTCCAGCGTGCTGTCGGGCTGGACAGTGGACGACAGCGACGGCTCCCGCCACATCGTGCTGCTGAACGAAGACACCCTCCAGAACGTATCGGTCGCGCTTCACCCGGGGTCGGGCTTCGACCAGCCGATTTCCTACACCCTGTCCGGCACGAACCTGGACAGCTCCACCGGAGTGACCCTCGGAGGAGTGCCCATCGGAACGGACGGATCCTGGAACCCATCCCCCACCGCTTGGACGCTCGTGGGAGATTCGTTGGTGACCACGGTGGCTCCTGCAACCGCGCGGATCTTCACCTTCCGGAAGGCGAACTCCATCCAACCTCCGGCGAAGGTCAAGCTCCCCGCCACGGTCGCAGGTCCCGCTTTCGATCCCGCTGGACACACGCTGCCCGCGCGCGACCCGTCTGATCTGCGCATCAGGCTGCACCGAGGACTCGAAGACCTTTCCCCCGCTCCTTGACGGCGGTGTCCTAGAAGTTCGCCCTGGCGTCCAGCGACAGTTTCTGGAACGGCGCCTGGTTGGGTTGCAGGCGCAGGGTCCAGTCCACGTGTGCCTGGACATGGTCCTTCCAGCTCCAGTCCAGCCCTGCCGAGGCCCTCCAGGTGGAGCCGGCCGGGTAGTCGTCGGTGAGCTGGGAGCCCACGGGACCGTTGACATCGGCAGTGGCCCGGCGCAGCTCCGAGCGAAGGCGCAGGTTGTGCGGAAACTGCACGTTCACGTCCACGTAGGGGGCCTGCTCCAGCGATGAAAAGGCCGTGCCGTTGTCTTGGCCGGAGCCGGTCTGGACCACGTAGCCGGGCTTCACCTCCACGATCTTCACCACCCGGATGCCAAGGGAGGGTTCGCCGCGCCAACGGAGCTCGTCGCGCCGGTAGCCGGGTTCGGTCTCCTGTGCGTCGCCGTGCTCGCCGATCAGTTCCAGGCGGTTGTCCTTCCCCAGGGTGGATGTCCAGTCCAGGCGTTCGGTGGTGGTCAGGTCCGTCACTCCGGTGGTGGTCATGCCCACGGACAATTGCCTGTTCCAGCTTCCCTCCAGACGCTTTCCATCCAATGTCCACCACAGGCTCGCATCCACGCTGGACTGGGCCTGGGCGCTTTTTTCCAGACCGGCGTCCGAGAAATCGGGAATGATCTGGACGGCCCCCGAACTGTCGGTCTGCTGCAAGGCGCCGCGCAACCTGCCGCCGATGTCCGCCAGGAAGCCCTTCAGGCCCTTGACGATGTTCCCCGGAACCACTTCCAGTTCCGCATCCAGAGCCCTCGTGGAGGCGTGCACGGGAGGCCGCGACGTATCCAGTTGGCTCCCCACCCAGCGGAGATTCCCTTCGTCCGAAGGGACCACCTCGCGCAAGGTGCTGTCGTAGATGAAGGCTCCCGTTCCCGCGGGGACCGTGTCGTAGGCGGGGAGCTCGGGCTGGAAGCTCGACGTGGAAAGCCTCCAGTGGGCGGTCCCCCGCAGGCCCTTCACGGGGGCGGCCATGCCCGTGGCCTCGCCCAACCAGGTGGCGGTCTGCACCCAGGGGTAGTTCCCACCCACCCGGTTTTCCCCTTGGGTCCAATCCGCGTCCAGGTCCACCGAGCCCCGCTCGGCCGTCCACTTGACCGCCCCCTTGAGATCCAGGGAGCGCGCCGTGTCCACGCCGTCGGGGACGGTCCCGGAGAGGTCGGTGGCGTCGTCGCGGCCCAGCCACTGGAGGTCCAGGCTCCAGCCGGAGGGATCCTTCCAGTTGCCGCCGGCCAACGCCCAGCGGCTTACGCGGCGGTCGGCGCTGTCCGGTCCGCGGGTGTCGTGGATCTCGCCGTCGGCCTCCACACGGGGCGCGAAGGGCCCGAAGGGCCAGGTGGCGCGGGCCATAGCCTTCCCGTAGTCCAGCGGAACCACGCCGTCGTCGCGTTCGCTCCAGGAGGCCTTGGTCAGAATCTGTTTGTCCTTGCCCTGGTCCAATCCCACCGTCCCCGTCGCCAGCGAGAGGTAGGCGGGTCCCTCCTCCTTGGCCTCGTAGCTGCTCCAGACCCCGATCCCCTTGGCCAGTTCCCACGAAAGAGCGCCCAACCCGTCGGTCCGACCGGAGGAGGGCGCGGACCGGTCGCCGGCCCAATCGGAGGCAGCCGACCCCAATGTGTCCGGCCCCGAAAGTCCATGGTAGCTGGACTCCAATTCCTCGCCGCGCGTACGCAAGGTCCACAAGCCCGGTCCAGACGATGCCAGGTAGTCGCCAAAGCGCATTCCGGCCTCCGCCGCCCCGAAGACACCGGACACGGTGGGCGCACGGGAAGACAGCACGTTCCGGTCCAAGCTGGAGCCGCGCATGTCGGAGCGCACCCAGGCCGTGGAGTCTCCCCAATTCAAGCGGAATCCCGCTTCTCCCGTCTGCTTGGGCAGCGGGATGGGGTTTCCGGCCGAATCCAAGGCGAGGCTCGAGTCCGAACCCACCGCGGCAAGGATCCTCTGGGTGGTGGAGTCGGAGGCGTAGGAAAGCGGATTGCTCCCCTGGTCGGCCAACCGCATGGCCCAGGTCTCCATGTTCCACGCCCCCAACTTCGCCTTGACCGAGGCCGCCGCGAAGGTTTCCTCGTAGTCCAGGTCGGCGGACTGGAAATCCACCTCGATCACGTCCGATGCCAAAATGCGTCTGCGCGTGGTGAAGTCCAGCAGCCCTTGTGCGTAGCGCACGGAATAGTCGGCGTCGCCTCCGCGGGTCATGAGCTCGCCGTTCACCCGCACGGTTTCCGAGCCCGGAACGATGGCGCCCAGGGGGTTGGTGGAGGCCTTGACCAGAACGTACCCCTCCTGCTGCCCGTCCACCCCGGAAAGCACCACCCGCGTCCATCGCGCCTGGGGTCCTCCGATCATCACCTTGGCCTGTCCCCCGTCGGGGTTCCAGGTGCCGCTCCAGCCCCGCACCCGCAACTGGTAGCCTGCACCCAATCCCGGAGTCGTGATCCAGTCCTGGTCGCCCAGCCGCGTGTCCCAATGGTCCGTGAAGACCTCCAGCCAGAGCTCGTCCACGTCGCGCAGGGGTGCGCTGGAACCTTCGGAGGAGAGGGGGAGATTTCCATCGGAGATCTTGGCCTTGATGTGGATCCCCGGAGCCAGGTCGCCATCGGCCGTCAGCAACAGCGACTGGTCCAGGGCCACGCCACCGGACCCTCCCACGCCCACGCTGATGGTCTTGGATCCTTCGATGTGCAGCTTGGACGTGTCCTTCGCGGCCGACGCCGACGGACCAGGGACAAGTCCGTGGATGGAGGTGTCTTCCAGTTCGGCCATGGTCCAGCGGTGGACCTCCATGGGCAGCCAACGGAAGACGGAATTCGACAGGGTGTCTTCGCGCACCTTTGCCGACCACCGCAGGGCGGCCCGGACCCCGAAGGGATTGTCCTCGCCGGCGACGGAGCCCGAACCGGCGAATGTGTCCACCGGCCCGGAGGGATCCGCGAAAAGCCGTGACGCGAAGACGGACGCCAGGGCCAGGCAGGACACCCGCGGGCCCATGCCGATCCTAGTCCGCGAGTTTCACGGCCTCGTCCAATTGCACCGAGGCGAGCTGGGAGATTCCCTTGATCTCCTGGGTCACGCCGTAGAGCATGTCGGAGGCCGCCATGGTGCGCTTGTTGTGGGTGACCACGATGAACTGCGTCTGGTGGGCGAACTTGCGGAGAAGATCCACGAAGCGACCGATGTTGGCGTCGTCCAGGGGAGCGTCCACTTCGTCCATGATGCAGTAGGGCGAAGGGCGGATGAGGTAGAGCGCGAAGAGCAAAGCCGTGGCGGTGAGCGCCCGCTCGCCGCCGGAAAGGAGCGAGATGGCCTGCATCTTCTTTCCCGTGGGCCGGGCGTGGATGTCGATGCGCGCGTCCAGGGGATCGGCGTCCGCCTCCAGCTCCAACCGGCCTTCGCCCCCGCCGAACAGGGTGGAGAACACGGTCTGGAAATTGCCGCGGACCTTCTCGAAGGTGTCCATGAACCGCTCCCGCGCCATCTTGTCCAGGCGGCGGATCGCGCGGTCCAGGCTGCTCTTGGCCTTCTCCAGGTCGTCGCATTGCCGCTGCACTTCGTCCAGACGGGCCTTCTCCTGCTCGTATTCCTCCAGGGCCTGCGGGTTCAGCGGACCCAGGCCCCGGAGCTTGCCTCGCAACTCCTCGATTTCCGAGGGAGCGGTTTCGGGATCGAACCCTTCGGGATCGTCGGGAATTTCCTCCAGCGAATCCAGGTCCACTTCCCAGGTCTCGAAGGCGCGGCTGCGCAGACGACCGTCTTCGCCCGCGTTGTCGGCGCGGGAAAGATCGGCCTGGTGGATGGCCTGGGACAATTCGTCCATGGTCTTCCCGTGTCCGCGCACTCCGGAGAGTTTTTCCTCCACGGCGAGCACCGCGGCGTCGTAGATCTCCCGAGCCCGGTCGCGAAGGCGTTGCACCTGGACCAGTTCCTCCCGGGACCGATCCGCCTGCCGCCGGAGTCCGTCCAGGATCTCGGAGCGCTCTTCCTGCCTGGCCTGGAGCCCGTCCTGCTCCTCCACCAGCACGGCGCACCGGTCTTCGATCTCCTGCAACCGGCGCTCGGCGCTCTCCGACTGCGCCTCCCAACGTCGCACCTCGCCGGACAGACGTCCCGTCTCGCGCTCGGCGTCGCGGATGGCGTCCTCCGACTCCTGGAGGTCGGCCTCGGCCTCGGCGCGCGCTTCCTCCGCGCGGCGGGACGCGTTTTCGCGGACGGTCTTCTCCTCGGAAAGGGTCTGGGCCCGCGAGCCGGCGTCTTCCAGCCTCGCCTCCAACGGGCTCCTTCGCGGTTCCATTTCCTCCAAACGTCGCCGAAGGTCCTCCAGGCGATCCGCGGCCCCGCCGGATTGCGCCTCCATGCGACTCCACGCCGACTCCGTGTCCGACAATTCCCGTCTCGCCTGCGTCAGTTGGCGGTCGAATTCGCGCCAGCGTTCCTGGAGTTCCGACCTCCGGGCGGTCCATTCCTCCCGGTCCCGCTGGGCGTTCGCGAGTTCGGATTCCGCCTTCGCCAGTTCCTGGCGCAAGTCCTCCATGATCTGGTGGCGCGACAGGAGACCCATGGACTTGCCCGACTTGCGACCGCCGGCCACCAGCCCGGAGCCGTGCGCGCGAAGACCCGGAGCCGCGAACCAGAGGTCGCGCCCGGCGTGCTCGCGGGAAAGGCCCAGCGCGGTGTCGGGATCGTCCACGAGGCATACGTTGCCCAGGAGAAGGTCGACCGCGGGCCGCAGGGCCCGGTCGCATTCCACGAACCGCGCCGCCCACCCCAGGATGCCCGGTCCGGAAACCTCGGGAAGATCGAACCGCCCCGAAAGGGAATCCACGGGAAGCAGCACCGCGATCCCCGAAGCATCCGCGGAAAGTCTGGCGAGCGCGACCCGCGCGGCGTCGCGATCGTCGGACAGCACGTACTGGAGCGCCTCGCCCAATACCTCTTCCACCCGCTCCAGGACATCGGGCGTGGCGCGCAGGTGGTCGGCCAGGAGTCCGCGGATGGACGAAGACCGTTTCTCGTCCGCCAGGAGGGCCTTGGCACCGTCCCCCACCCCTTCCAGGGACTTGTGCAACCGCTCCAGGGTCTCCAGCCGGCTCGCCGCCGAGGCTCGCACGGCGGCCGCCTGCTTTTCCCGATCCACCGATTCGTCCGCGCGGCGCGAAGCCTGCCGTCCCTCTTCCGTGGCGCGTTCCTTTTCGGATTCCAAGGTCTCCACGCGGTTCGCCGCCGATTCCCGGGCGGCTGCCAGGGACTCCAACCGACCCGAAAGTTCGGCGGCGGCGGTTTCGCCGGCTTCCAACTCGGATCGGATCCTGTCCTGCTCGGTGGTCAGTTTGGAGAGTTCGTTCTCCGCCCGCAGCAAGTCGGCCTGGGCGCGGTTGAGATCTTCCAGGAGCGACAATCTCGCCTGGGCCTGTTCGGCCGCTCCCGCGCGCAGCACCTCCAACCGCTCCAGACGCAGCCGCCGCTCCTCCTGGCTTCGTTCCAGGTTCCGCAAGGCATCCTGTCCTTGACGGGTTCCGTCTTCCATCTCCCGCCGGGCCGTCTCCATGTCCTCGAGGGACCGGACCCGGGCGTCGCCCAGGCGCTGCAGTTCGTCGGAAATGCGTTCGCGGGTCTGCTCCAGATGCGCCAGAGCGTCGCGGGCGCGCAGGGCTTCCCCTTCCAGGGCCTGCGACTGCGCGCGGGCGTCCCCGAATTCCCTTTCGCGCTCCCGAAGTTCGGATTCCAGCCGGGCGGCCTCCAGCCGTTGTTCGGCGGCACCGGCCTCGGCGGTGGAAAGTTCCGACCGCAAGCGATCGCTTTCGTCCTTCCAGTCGCGGATGCGCTTCTCCGCCTGCGAGACCATGCGGCGCAGTTCGGCACGGCGGATGCGGATCCAGGCGAGTTCCACCTCGCGCAGGCGACCGTTGACCTTCTTCCAGGTCTCCACCTGCCTGGCCTGCCGCTCGAAGCTGGACACGGACCGGCGCACCACGGCGAGGTTCTCCGCCACCCGCTGCAGATCCACGTCCGTCTTCTCGAACTGCCGGATGGCTTCCTTGCGCTGGGCCCGGTAGCGGCTGATGCCGGCGGCTTCCTCGAACAGCACCCTCCGCTCTTCCGGCTTTTCCTGCACCAGGGTCATGACCTGCCCCTGCTCGATCACGGAATACGACGCCGCTCCCAGTCCCGTGTCGTAGAACAGGTTCTGGATGTCGCGCAGGCGGCAGGGCTGGTTGTTGATCAGGTATTCGGAAGCCCCGTCGCGAAACGCCCGGCGGGTGATCATGATCTCGGAGAATTCGCTGGGCAGGACCCCTTTGTCGTTCTTCACGATGAGGGTCACTTCCGCCATGTTCAAGGGCGGGCGCTCGGAGGTGCCCGCGAAGATGACGTCTTCCATCTTGGCCCCGCGCAGGGCCTTGGCGCGCTGTTCTCCCAGCACCCAGCGGATGGCGTCGATGATGTTGGACTTCCCGCAGCCGTTGGGGCCCACCACGGAGGTGATCCCGTCGCCCGGGAAGTTCACCTCGATCTTGTTGGCGAAGCTCTTGAAGCCGAAGACGCGGAGCTTGGAGAGGTACATGGATCCTTGTCGTTGCTTTGGTTAGCCCCGGAAAGGTACTCCCACACCACCACCCGATTTCCAGGGGCGGACGGTCGGTCCGGAGGAGTCCGGACATCCGGGGAAAGATACCCCGGGTGCAGGGTCGCGGCCCAGGACCTGAAGCTCACAGCCGGACGAACTGCTTCTCCAGCCGCGCGGCCGTCTCCGAGGGAATGCCCGCCTCGTCGCGGAATTCCTTCCATCGGTCCACCGCGGCGCGGACCTCGTCCAGGATCGATCGCGCGCGTCCGATGGAATACCGTTCGCCTTCCTCCAGGAGGTCTTCGCGTCCGATCCCGTCATGGCGACCGTTGACCGACAGGAAATGCTGGTGGTTCCACTTCCCGTCCGGGTTGTGCGCGAAGGTGAGGTCGTAGGCGGGAGCGAGTTCCCAGCGTCCCCCCTGCACGAGGCGGAACGAGACGTTCTTGGTGTGGTCGTCCAGGTTGCGCGCCAGCACGTTGAAGGCCATGCGCCGGAAGGCCTGTTCGAGGTCTTCGTCGGGCAATCCGAGCTTCAGGATGGTCTCGAACAGCTGGCCGTAGGAGAAGGCTCCCGCCATCCCGAAATCCATGTGCGCCATCGCGCAAAGAGTCTGGATGTGGTGCCTGGTCGCCGGCCCGTCGCGATCGAAGCGGCGGGTCATGAAGTGGGCGCGGCCTCCTTCCTCGTGGAGGCGGCATTGGGTCATCTCGATCCCGGCGGCCTTGGCCATGAGGGAGTAGGCGTATTCCACCCGCCCCTCGACGCGCGGCGCCCCCAACCGCCCATCCTCGATGCCGTCGAATTTGATCAGCCAATGCTGGAAACCCGCCGGGGCGTCGAACTGGCCGGAGCGGAGCTCCCCCGTCGTGGGGTTCCAGCAGATCACCGCCTTCGGTCGCGCTCCGCCGGCCGAGATTCCCACGCTGATGATGTGCTTGAGGGCTCGGGAGCCATCTCCGTCGTCCAATCGTTCCTGGACGGCGCGCCGAGCCTCGGAGACGAGGGTTTCGAGCTCGATGGCCGAAGCCTTCTCCACTTCGCCGCGGGGCGGCTTGAACTGCAACGCCCCCATGGTGCGGTGGCTCAAGTAGGCCAAGCGGTCGAGGGTCGTGATGGCGTCCGGACCCGCTCCGTAGGAGCGCAGGCTCTCCTCGATCAGTCGGTTGCCGAACCGGTCGGGAAGGCTGTCGCTGACCATGGCCGGCAGCCGCTGGTAGGTCCTCTGGGAAAGGTCGGGGAAGACCAGGGTCCGCTGCTCGTCCACCGGCATCTGCAGCGGTGCCGGTTCGATCCCTTGGCCAGGGAATGCCGGGTCGTAGCGGAAGGCGTAGAACCCTGTTCCCGGGTCCATCGCGAGGCGGCCGACCTGGTGGCCCCACAGGTGGACTTCGATTCTGGAGACATGGCGAAAGGCCTTCGGCTTAGGGGGCATTCCCGGCCTTCTTTCTTCGCGCGCGCTGGCGTGGACGATCCTCGATCATCAGGTAGGGGTTCACGGCGGGAATGGGCGCCAAGGTGTCGAACCATTCCTCCAAGCGGAGGGCCTTGACGACCTTGATGAAGGCGCGAAGATTGGTCCCTTCTCCATTTTCCATGCGGCGCAGGACACCAAGGCTGACGCCCGCCATGGCGGCGGCGTCTTCTTGGGACTTGTTGAGTTCCAACCGGTAGGCTCGAAGCTTCTCCCCGATCAGGGTCTCGATCTGTTCGATCGTGCGAAACGCCACGTATCACATCCCCGGATAAACCATCTGTTTTGATCAATTATACGGCTTTCATGGCATATTTCACACCATTTATAGGATGATAATATGAATAATTTTGCTGGATCGACAATCTGCGGATTGGACGGTTTGCCTCTCGTCTACCTTTCCCCGTCGTGCCCATACCGCACCGTTCCATCCACCCTGTCGATTTCGGCGGCCTCGCACCGTTCCGCCCGGCCTCCGGGTCGGTGGTGACCGTGGGCAATTTCGACGGCGTCCATCTGGGGCACCAACGCCTTCTGGCCGCCGCCCGCGAACGCGCCTTGGAACTCGGGCTTCCGTTGGTGGCGGTGACCTTCGAGCCGCACACCCGGCATTTCCTGGATCTTCGGGGCGGACCGGAGCTTCTGTCCACCTGGAGGGAGCGGGAGGTCCTCTTGCGCGAGCAGGGGGTGGATCTACCCATCACCGTCCGATTCGAGGACAACCTCCGGAGACTTTCCGCCATCGAGTTCGTGGACCTCCTGATCGACGACCTGGGTGCCCGCGAGCTGGTGCTGGGGTTCGACCACCGTTTCGGTCGCGGGGCCCTGGGCACCGCCGAGGGCATCACACCCCACTGCCAGGAGCGCGACGTCGCCTTGTCCGTGGTGGGCCAGATGGATCGCGGTGGCGGACCCGTTTCTTCCACCCGCATCCGGCATGCCCTGACGACCTGGGGGCGGTTCCAGGAAGCCGTGGATCTGCTGGGCCACCCGTGGAGTCTGTGGGGAGAGGTCGTCCGCGGCGAAGGTCGGGGGCGGACCATCGGCTTTCCCACCGCCAATCTGGAGCCCGTCAGCCCGCGAAAACTCCTTCCCGCTTCCGGTGTGTACGCCGGTCGCCTGCGCTGGGAAGAAGAGGTCCATCCCGCCGTGGTGAACATCGGGACGGCACCCACCTTCCAACGCGGCATCCGCATCGTGGAAGTCCATTGTCTGGATGGGGTCGGGCCGGATTATGGTCAGATCTGCCGATTGGATCTATACTTCCCGCTTCGTCAAGAATGCCGATTCGAGTCACTCGACGCGCTGCGCGCCCAGATCGGGAGCGATGCGGAAACAGCGCGGAAAAAGGTCGCCAGACTTCCCTGAACCATCGCGGAGAGGTCGACATTGAGGATGAGAGCGGCGAATTAAGAAGGAAAGAGAATGTCGACCATCACCGCCGAGAAGAAAAAGGAACTGATCGGGAAGTTCGGAGGCAACGCCTCCAACACCGGTTCCACAGAGGTGCAGATTTCGCTCCTCACGGAGCGTATCACCAACCTCACGGAACATGCCAAGGTCCACCCCAACGACGTCCACAACCGTCGTGGACTGCTCATGCTCGTGTCCAAGCGCCGTCGGCTCCTGGACTACCTCACCAAGACAAACCTCGAGGGGTATCGCGCGCTGATCAAGACCCTCAACATCCGCCGCTAGAAGAAGGAACGGAACAATGGGTCTACTCAACGAAACCAAGAGGGAGGTCTCCATCGAGATCGCCCCGGGCAAGGTCATCACCATCCAGGTCGGCAAGCTCGCCAAGCAGGCACACGGCTCCGCCGTGGTCAGCATGGGCGACACCTCCGTCCTGGTCACCGCGTGCGAAGGCAAGCCTGCCGCGTTCGACTTCTTCCCGCTGACGGTGGAATACCGCGAAGCGGCATGGTCCGCCGGACGGATTCCGGGTGGCTACTTCAAGCGCGAGGGCAAGCCCTCCGAGAAGGAAGTCCTCACCTGCCGAGTCATCGACCGTCCCCTGCGCCCGTCCTTCGCCGACGGGTACATGAACGAGGTCCAGGTCATCGGAACGGTGATCTCCGCCGACGACAAGCACGATCCGGACGTTCTGGCCCTGGTCGGCGGCGCCGCCGCCATCTGGCTCTCGCCCCGCTTCCCCGTCTCCGAGCCCCTGGCCGGCGTGCGGGTGATCCTGCTGGAAGGCGCATACATCGTCAACCCCACCTACCAGGAATCCGAAAACGCCGAGATGGAACTCGTCATGGCGGCTTCGGAAAAATCCATTTCCATGGTGGAAGGCGGCGCCTTCGAAGTGCCGGAAGAGAAGCTGATCGAGGCGATGGAAGTCGGCCACGCCGCCATCCGCAAGATCATCGCCGGCATCAAGAAGCTGCAGGCCGAACTGGCCATCGTCAAGAATCCCTGGACGGCCCCCGCCAAGGACGAGGCGCTCTGGGCGCGCGTCTCGGGCCTGGTGCAGGCCAAGTTCCTGGCCACCTTCCGCGGCAAGCTCCCCAAGTCGCAGCTCTACCCGGCCCTGGACGCGATCAAGGCCGAAGCCAAGCTCGCCCTCGCCGACATCGAGGACGCCGCGATCCTCAAGACAGCCATGAAGTACCTGGACGACGTCAAGCGCGACGCCATGCGCGAAGTCATCCTGACCGACGGGATCCGTCCCGACGGTCGCGCTCCCGCCGACACCCGCCAAGCGGAAGTCGAAGTTTCGGTGCTGCCCCGAACCCATGGTTCCGCGCTCTTCCAGCGCGGCGAGACCCTGGGCCTGGTCACCGCCACGCTCGGGACACGCACCGACGAGCAGCGCATCGACAGCCTGCGCGGCGAGACCTTCAAGAACTACATGCTGCACTACAACTTCCCCCCCTACTCGGTGGGCGAAGTCAAGCGCGTGGGTTCCACGGGCCGCCGCGAGATCGGACACGGTCACCTGGCCGAGCGCTCGCTCGCGCCGGTGCTCCCCACGCCCGACAGCTTCCCCTACACCCTTCGCGTGGTCTCCGAGATCCTCGAGTCCAACGGTTCCTCCAGCATGGCCTCGGTCTGCGGCGGATCGCTGGCCCTCATGGACGCGGGCGTCCCCATCAAGGAGCCCGTGGCCGGCATCGCCATGGGCCTGATCGCCGAAGGCAGCCGCGTGGCCATCCTGTCCGACATCACCGGCACCGAAGACCACCTGGGCGACATGGATTTCAAGATCTGTGGAACCAGCCAGGGAATCACCGGCTTCCAGATGGACATCAAGCTGGACGACGGTCTGCCCAAGGAGATCCTGCGCAAGGCCCTGGACCAGGCTCGCGCCGGTCGCGCCAACTTCCTGGCCGTGATGAACGCCGCGCTGCCCGAGAGCCGCAAGGAAATCTCGCAGTACGCCCCGGCCATCCTGTCGCTCAAGATCCCGGAAGACAAGATCCGTGAGCTGATCGGCCCGGGCGGCAAGGTCATCCGCGGCATCCAGGACGAGTCCGGCGCGGTGGTCAACGTGGACGACGGCGGCAACGTCACCATCTCCGCCGTGGTGCGCAAGGCCGGTCAGAAGGCCTTCCGCATGATCCAGGAGATGATGATGGAAGCCGAGGTGGGCAAGACCTACCCCAACGCCAAGGTCAAGTCCATCACCAGCTTTGGAGCCTTCGTGGAGTTCCTCCCGGGCAAGGAAGGTCTGGTCCACATCTCGGAACTCGAGAACCGTCGCGTGGAGAAGGTGGAAGACGTGGTGGCTCTGGGCGACCAGATCCCCGTCAAGTGCATTGGGATCGACGGCCAGGGCAAGGTCCGGCTGTCCCGCAAGGCCACGTTCGCCGGCGCCTGATCCGGCTGCGGCGGGCCATTCTCGGTCCCAGGACGCCTCGGCGTACGAACATGTACGCCTTCGGGTCCTGGTCCCATCGACTGGCTCCGCCTCGCTCGAATCAGAATTTGCCACCGGCGGCTGAATCCGAGGGAGATGGGAAACCGTCTCCCTTTTCTTTTTCCGCGACTTCCCCGCCATCTGCCTCGCGCAGATCGCGGGGATCAGCGCGGTGACGTTTTCACGCGGATTGCCTTGGAGGGTCGGAGTGGATGGCAGGTCGCGGAAGTTCGTGCCCAAGATCGGGATTCATTCATCCCAGTAGCCTCGGCGGTTGTAGTGTCCGTGCAGGGAGGCTTCGTATTCGCGGGACGGAAGGGACTCGCCCGTGTACTCGGGGGAGTTCCGGACCGCGTCCTGGGTGAGGTCGAGCACCACCTTGGATTCCGCCCAACTGATGGAATCGATCCACTGCGGTGGAACGATGACTTTCTTCCCAGGCCACCAATTGCGCGTTCCGATGACCAGGTAGCGGATGGACCATGTCTTCTCGTCGACGATGAAATCCTCGACGTGGCCGATGTCGCCATCCTTCGCGTGGACACCGTATCCGTCCACCCCGGTGGTGCTGCGGAGGTGGACGTCCCAGTGTTCGTTCTTCCCGACGAGGTCCCAGTGTTCCCGGGCGCGCTCGACATGGGCGAAGGCTCCCCAAGCCAAGTCGCCGCTCCAATATTGCGGCCACCCGTAGTACCAGTTGTAGGACTCCTCGAACTGGCGGGACACGGGTTTGTCCGTTTCCAACGCCGGACTGCCTTCGACCTGGCTCTTCGTCAATTCCACGGAAATCGTCCGACCGGCCTCGTCGACGGATTTCAACGCGTACGGCGAGATCAGGACCTGGCGATCCACGAGCCATCCGCCGGTTTCCGCGACGAGGTACCGGACGGTCCAGAACCTGTCGTCGAAGAGGAGGTCCTCGACCTTCCCGATGAGCCCATCCGTCGCTCGGAGCTTGAACCCTCGAAGGTGCTTGGCTTTGTGGAACATCGTCTACCTCTTCCGCTGGTGGTGGTGGACACCGGATCTTCCGGGCTTGGGAACCGTCGCGGACATCATCGCGCCGGCCATTTCCAATTCCGGATCTCCGGCATGTCTTCGCCGTTCAAGTCGATGTACTGCTTGTGCTCGATGAGTTTTTCCCGCAGCTGCCGCTTCAGGTGCAGGCCCTTTTCGCCGGTCTGGGGCAGGCGGTCCACGGCGTCCATCACCAGGTGGAACCGATCCAGTTCGTTGAGCACGGTCATGTCGAAGGGCGTGGTGATGGTGCCTTCCTCCTTGTAGCCGCGCACGTGGAAGTTGTCGTGGTTGGGACGACGGTAGGTCAGGCGGTGGATGAGCCACGGGTAGGCGTGGAAGGCGAAGATCACGGGCTTGTCGGCGGTGAACAGGTCCTGGAAATCGCCGTCGCCCAGTCCGTGCGGATGCTCGGTGGGCGGCTCCAGCCGCATGAGATCCACAACGTTCACCATCCGGATGTTCACTTCGGGAAGGTGCTCGCGCAAGATGGAGATGGCGGCCAGGGTCTCCAGCGTGGGGACATCTCCGGCACAGGCCATGACGATGTCGGGGGCCGTGTCCTGGTCTCCGCTGGCCCACGACCAGATCCCGATCCCGGTGGTGCAGTGGTCCACCGCCTCGGACATGGAAAGCCACTGCGGCGCCGGGTGCTTTCCCGCGACCACCACGTTCACGTAGTGGCGGCTGCGCAGGCAGTGGTCCATCACCGACAGCAGGCAGTTCGCGTCGGGCGGAAGGTACACGCGGACGATTTCCGCCTTCTTGTTCACCACGTGGTCCAGGAAGCCCGGATCCTGGTGGGTGAATCCGTTGTGGTCCTGCCGCCAGACGTGCGAGGCCAGCAGGTAGTTCAACGAGGCGATCTTGCGCCGCCAGGGGAGGTGCGCCGTGATCTTCAGCCACTTGGCGTGCTGGTTGAACATGGAGTCCACGATGTGGATGAAGGCCTCGTAGCAGTTGAAGAGGCCGTGCCGGCCGGTGAGCAGGTACCCTTCCAGCCAGCCCTCGCACTGGTGCTCGCTGAGCATCTCCATCACGCGACCGGTGGGCGCGAGGAATTCGTCTCCAGGAACCGTCGCGGCGTTCCATTGGCGCTCGGTCACTTCGAACACGGACTCGAGCCCGTTGGAGAGGGTTTCGTCCGGTCCGAAGATGCGGAAGTTCCGTTGGCCGCCGTTGCGCTTGACCACCTCGCGCAGGAAGCGTCCCAGCACATGGGTGTCGCCGATGCCCGGGCTGCCCGGGACCGGGACGTCGGCGGCGAAGTCGCGGAAGTCCGGCATCCGCAGGTCGCGCAGGAGGATTCCCCCGTTGGCGTGCGGATTGGAGCCCATGCGACGTTCCCCCACGGGGGCGAGCGCGGCCAATTCGGGCACCAATTTCCCTTGCGGGTCGAAGAGTTCCTCGGGCTTGTAGCTGCGCAGCCAGTTTTCCAGCAGCGCCAAGTGTTCCGGATGGGTGGCTGGGTCCGAGAGCGGGACCTGGTGGGAATGGAAGGTGCCTTCGATCTTCACCCCGTCGACCTCGACAGGTCCCGTCCATCCCTTCGGCGAGGCCAACACGATCATGGGCCAGCGGGGACGGTCGGCGTGTCCACGCTTGCGCGCATCGGTTTGGATCGCACGGATCCGCTCCATCCCGGCGTCCAAGGCGGCGGCCATGGCCAGGTGCATGGCGGCGTGTTCGTGCCCCTCCACGAAGATCGGATCCCAGCCGTAACCGCGCAGCAACTGCTCCAGCTCCTCGTGCGTGATGCGTGCGAGCACTGTGGGGTTCGAGATCTTGTAGCCGTTGAGGTGCAGGATGGGAAACACCGCGCCGTCGTGCACGGGGTCCAGGAACTTGTTGGAGTGCCAAGCCGTGGCCAGAGGACCTGTCTCGGCCTCGCCGTCGCCCACCACGCAGGCAACGACCAGATCGGGATTGTCGAACACAGCGCCGAAGGAATGGCTCAGGGAATAGCCGAGCTCGCCTCCTTCGTGGATGGAGCCGGGAGTCTCCGGCGAGGCGTGGCTGGGGATCCCGCCGGGAAAGGAGAACTGGAGAAACAGCTTGCGCAGTCCCACCTCGTCCTGGGAGATGTCCGGATAGATCTCGCTGTAGGTGCCTTCCAGGTAGGTGTTTCCCACCACCGCGGGTCCCCCGTGTCCGGGGCCGGACACGTAGATCATGTCCAGGTCGTACTTCTTGATGACGCGGTTCAGGTGCGCGTAGATGAAGTTCTGGCCGGGAGTCGTACCCCAGTGCCCCAGCAGCATGTGCTTCACGTCCCCGAGAGTCAGCGGCCTCTTGAGGAGCGGATTGCCGTAGAGGTAGATCTGTCCCACCGCCAGATAGTTCGCGGCGCGCCAGTAGGCGTCGATCTTCCGAAGCTCCTCGGGATCCAGTGGGGATGCTTCTTCCATGCTCATGCGGACTCCTCCGTCTTGTCGCGCGCCGTTCCCAGGAGACGGGACACGGACCGCGCGATCATCCGTTCCTCGTCGGTGCGGATCATCCGGACAGCGACCCGACCCGAATCGAAAGAGATCAATCCTGCATTCCCCAGGTTCCGCCCGGGGTCCAGTTCGATCCCCAGGAATCCGAGCCCTTCGCAGACGCGGGAGCGGATTTCCGGAGAGTTCTCGCCGATGCCGCCGGAGAAGACCACGGCGTCCAGGCCCCCGGCAGCGGCGGCGTAGGCCCCGATGCATTTTCGGACCTGGTAGCAGAAAAGATCGACGGCCTCGACGCAACGGACATCGTCGTGTTGGCGATGCAGCAGTTCGCTCATGTCGGAACTCGTCTCGGAGACCCCGAGAAGCCCGGATTCGAAATGGACCATGTGGTCGAAGGTCTTCGCGTCCATCCCCGTCGCGCGGGACAGGAACCGGAAAAGCCCGGGATCGACGTCTCCCGACCGGGTCGCCATGGGGATCCCCGCCGCGGGCGTCAATCCCATGGAGGTGTCCAGCGGCTTGCCGGCTCGGACCACGGCCAGGCTCGCCCCGCTGCCCAGGTGGGCCAGGACCACGCGCCCCGTCTTGGCGAGCGGCGGGTCCAGACGGGCCAGCTCTTCCATCAGGAACTGGTAGGAGAGCCCGTGGAACCCGTAGCGGTGGATTCCCAGTGCGTCGAACCGCCGGGGAATCGCGAAGCGCTTGGCGACGTGGGGCATCTCGCGATGGAACTCGGTGTCGAAGCAGGCCACCTGCGCCAGCTTGGGGAACCGGCGATGGAAGGCCCTTGTCAGGAGGATTTCCTCCGGCAGGTGCTCGGGGTCGAAGGGGCTGAGCTCCACCAGGTCGTCGACCATCTTCGGGGTGACAATTTCCGGAGCTCCGTAGGCCGTTCCCCCGTGGACCACGCGATGGCCGACCGCCGCCAGGGCGTCGCCGGGAAACCGCTCCTCCACCCAATCCATCAGGACTTCCACCGCGTCGTCGTGGTCGGGAGCCCGGATCGAACGTCGGGTCTCCACGACCGGGGTTCCTTCCCGGATCCGCAGGTCCGCCTTCGGCGAGCCGATGTCTTCGACCGCTCCGTCCAGGATGCTCCGCAATCCGGCTTCGTCCTCGAAAAGAGCGAACTTGATGCTCGACGAACCGCCGTTGACGGTCAGGATGCGCAACGAACCAACCGGGAAAGAAGCCCATGATCGACCACTTCGGCTCCCTTTGTGAAAACGGTGCCCTTGGAACATACAACAAACGACTCCGCGAAACCTTGACACGATGTGTCGAACCGGTTTCGCGCGCCGGGGCTCCCGCGGTTGATACGTTTGGAGACATGGACAGGCTCCGTCTCGGACTCGTGCAGTACGCCCCCATCTGGTGCGACCCCTTCGCCAGCTTGGAAAAGCTGCTCGCGCTGCTGGGCGAAGCGCCGGCAACGGACCTTCTGGTCCTTCCCGAGATGTCCTTCACCGGATTCACCATGGACCCCGCGGTGGCGGTCCTGCCCCCCTCGGCCGCCGAGCGGATCTCCGGCATCGCCCTGGAGCGCCGGACGGGGATCGTCTACGGATCGGTGGAAGAAGGATGCAACAGGATCGTTCTGCTCGACCGGCAGGGCGAGCGCGCAGGAACCTACGACAAGCGGCACCTGTTCTCCCTGAGCGACGAGTCCCGTCACTACAGGTCGGGCGGGGATGCGGTCGACTGGGCCTTCGAGGGCTGGACCATCCGTCCCTCCATCTGCTACGACCTGCGCTTCCCCTACCATTTCTGGAAGGGTGCCGAACGCTGCGACCTGGCGCTGGTGCCGGCCTGCTGGCCCGGCTCGCGGGAACGGCACTGGAAGACCCTCCTGGCCGCCCGCGCCATCGAGAACCAGATGTGGGTGGCGGGGGTGAACCGGATCGGAGAAGAGCCCCGACTTTCCTACGACGGAGCGTCCATGGTCCTGGACCCCCGCGGAACTCCGGTGCTGGAAGCGGGGAAGGCGGAGGGCATCCACGTCGTGGAGATGGACCTGGCCATGGTGGCTTCCACCAGGTCGCGCAACGCCGTCCGCTGCCGAGCAGCAAAACTTGG
>CAYXXL010000009.1:0-23133 GCA_964469025.1 uncultured Fibrobacteria bacterium | reverse complement strand
ATTCGAGGGCCTCCACCCGCAGGTCGTGGGCCAGGGCCACCGAAGGTCCTTCCTTCTGGAAACGGGTCCTGGCGTCGGACAAGTTCCCCAGGAACTTCGCATGGGCGGTCCGGTGGACGGTCAGCGCCTGGTCCCGGCAGAGTTCCATGGCTTCCTCCTCGCGGCCGAAGACCCGGTTCGCCAAAAGGCCCACCAGACCGAATCTCCGATCGACTCCGGGACCCTCCTCGTGGTTCAGGACCGCCTGCTGCAACTCCTCCAACCGTCCCACGAGCTTCGGGAACATTTCGTCGAGGTCCGCAAGATGGAAGGAAACTCCGGATAATCGAGCTTGGACGCTCATGATGCGGAGAAAAATACCCATCCAAGCGTGTTCTGGCGTCGAGTTCGAGTTTGCGAATGAGACGCGTTATATATTTGCCCATGGATTCCGCAACCCAGCCGGGAGAAACCCATGTTCCTGCTCGAGATCGTCGCCGCCGTCGTCGCAATCGCCATCGTAGCCGTCCTGCTCCTGGCCGCCGGGAAGCCCGACACGTTCCGGGTGGAGCGCACCTTGGAGATCCGGTCCGCCCCCGAGGCGATCTTCGCCAGCATCGTCGATTTCCGCCAATGGGTCGGGTGGTCGCCGTGGGAGGGCATCGACCCTGGCATGGCCAGGGAATACGATGGCACCCCCGAAGGCCAGGGTGCCGTCTACAGGTGGTCGGGGAACGGCAAGGTGGGAGCCGGGACCATGGAGATCACGAGGGTCCGCGTGCCCACCTCGATCACCCTCAAATTGGACTTCGAGAGGCCCTTCGAAGCGCACAACACCACCGAATTCACCTTGGTCCCCGTGGGCGGGTCCACGCGCGTGACCTGGGCGATGTCGGGGCCGAACCGCTTCCTCGCGAAGGTCTTCCACGTATTCCTCGACATGGACCGCATGGTCGGCAAGGACTTCGAGAAGGGCCTGCACAACCTGAAGACCCTCGCCGAAAAATGACCACCGGCGAATAGACGCCGGGCGCACCCGGAAACCACCACCCAAAAGGAAACGACATGGCCACGGCATCCCCCTCCCCTTCCTTCGCGCGCCACCTGCCCGCAGCGGGTCGCATCCTGCTGGGCCTGCCCCTGCTCGTGTTCGGCCTGATGGACGCCTTCCATCCCATGACTCCGCCCCCGAACATGGCCGAGGGCGCCAAGGCCTTCAGCACGGCCCTGGCCCAGACGGGCTACATGATGCCCATGATCGGCCTGGTCCTCTCGGTGTCGGGCGCGCTCCTCGTGATCAACCGTTTCGTTCCGCTGGCCTTGCTCTTGCTGGCGCCGTTTTTTGTCAACAGCCTGCTGTTCCACGGTTTCCTGGAGCACAGCGGACTGGTTCCCGCCGGCATCTTCACCGCCCTGGAACTCGCCCTGGCCTGGGCCTACCGCGGGACCTTCTGCGCGGTGCTGCGGGCCAGGAACGCCCCGGGGGGCGGCGATTGCAAGGCGGCCGGGTAGAGGAAAATCCTCCTCGGCCGGTCGGCCTGACCGAACATCGGCGCGACAGGGGCCCTACCGGTACTCCCCGAGCCGCACGAACTGGACGGAAGAGGCCGGCCCGCGCACGGTGAGCGTCTTGGTGGATGTGTTGGTCACCGAAGTGGCCCCACCACTGCCGGATGCAGAATGGAGGACGCCGGGGAGATTGCTGTTGATGTCGTTGAAGACAGCTTGGCTCCTGGTCACCGTGAGCCCTCCGGAACCGCCGAACGAGCCCAAGTTGGCGATCTCGAAGCCGCCGATGATGGTGGCCGTGTTCGTGGTCCCGGTGCCACCGAAGCTGCCCGCCGTGTAGGAGGGCGTGGTACCGGCGTAATACACGAACCCGTACAAGGTCCCCCCTCCGCAGACCCCGAAGTTTTGCAGGACGCCACCGTTGATGACATCGAGAACCTGGATGTTGGTGGGGCCGGCGGATGCGGCCCAGTTGCTGTGAGCCTCGAGGGCGGCTCCAGCGTCGATGACCCAAAGCGCCTTTCCGATGAACGGCGCATAGGTCGTAAAATTTCCCAGATTCATGCTGCTGTTGACATGGACCACCATGTAGCCATTCACCAGCCAACCTTGGCTCGTGAAATAGGAAAACAGTTTGTTGAAGAAATTCGGATCATCAATGGAACCGCCCATTCCACCAGACGAGGAGATCGAAGCAGCGGTAAGGATCGCATTTGTCAGGGTGTGCATCCGGCTGGCAACGGTGTTGCTATGGGTATTGTCAACGTAAACCGTATCCATAGGGTCGGAAGTTGCATTGACCGTGGTGTCGATTGCTCGCATCCTTCCGCCATTGGGGTCTGACAGGGTGCGAGGCGTGTCGATAGCCATCGTCACTACCGGAGTCCAAATCACAGGCGAAGTACTGCAAGCAGTGCTATTCGACGTCAAAGAATTCAAAACCCTCGGATCCGCCCCACCGTAAAACGGATTTTTCCCGGGTTCGGATGCAGTCGACGTGCCGGACATTCCAGAATATCCAATCCCATTTGATGGATTACAGTTGCCATTTTGGTAGTAGGTCCAAGTTCTACTTGCTGCCGGAAGAGCGGGGTTGAACCTCCACGGGGAGTTGTCCCCGGGGTTGTTCGGCTGTCCAAATCCTTTGTCGAATCCAATACCCCCGACGCTGCTGGCGTATAGCGGCCCTTCCAAGGTGGCCCCACCAGCAAACCAAATCGTCGCCAGATTGTTGGGATTCAGGTAGGTTGTCCCCTTAAACCAGAAGGCGTTCGGTGCGTTGTCCGATATCGCACCAATTCCTCCATTGATTTCAACATTCAGTCCAACCTGTAGGGCTGGGGCGGTGGGGTTGTTGAATTGCGAGATCTGAGGAACGAATCGAGCGTTGCCACCAACCAATAGACGGCTTCCATTCAAAGTAATGTTCCCAGCACCCAAGAAAGCGGCGATTCCATTGACATTCAGTGTCTGCAAAAGAATAGAACTGGTGGCGGAACTATTTCCGGTCACAACCACATTGCCGTAGATTGTGCTGTTGGAGCCTGTATTCATGTTGAGCCCCATGTGGAAATAGGCATTTCCCGGATGTCCCGCCACCCCAACGGTCAATGGCCCATTGATGGATTGACTGTTTTGTGCGAAGTAGAGTTGTTTTCCAACAGACAGGGGAGCGTTATTCCACGAACTGGTTGTGGCGGACCCATAGATGTTCAAGATGCTGTCCACCTCGAGGCTGGCGTTGTAGCTGCCACTGAATCCGCCACCCACACCCAAGCTTTGATGAAAAATGATTGGGGCACCGCTGTTGGTCGACAAATCGCCTTGGATCCAGGAGCTGGAGTCGACGGTAAGGGCCGCGTTGGAGGTGTAGCTTCCGCCCAACTTCAGTCTTCCGTGGATAGCTATGGTCCCACCGCTGTTCCCGGTGAAATCACCCCCGATGAAAGTGGAGCCATTGACATTGGCCGCGACGTTGCTCGAGCTCAAATCTCCATTCAGGTAAAATGCGTAGTTCGGAGTGCCCGTGGTGGAGGTGGTGGTCTGCACAGGGACATCGATTCCCAGCATCCGGTAGGTGGAGACGATGGTGAGCTGGTCGCCGTTGCGTCCTTTTCCGGTGCTCTCCAAGGTGATGGTGATCCCGGCCCCGGTGTCGCTTCCGGTCGCGCCTCCGATGTCCAGTGCGACCACGCGGACCATGACTCCCGAGGGGTCTCCGCCGGTCGCCAACGTGGTGAACGAGTCCGGTTTGGTGCCGACAAGCGTGAAGGACCCGCCGGAGAAGTCGAACCACTGGCGCTTGCTGGTGGTGGAAACCGAACTGTCGGCGATGAATTGCTGGAGCTGGGCCACGGTGGCGGCGGGATTGGCCTGCATGATCCCGATCGCCAGGCTCAAGCCTCCCCAGGCCGCTTCCTCCTTGGTCTTGATGTCCACCAGGCTGCCGGAGACCTGGGAATCCTTGCTGGCCATCGCCAGGCCCATGAACCCCAGCATGGTGAAGAAGATCACCAAGCCCAGCACCACGAACATGGCCACGCCGCGGCGGCGCGCTGGTGCGGTCTCTTCAGATGCCATTGTTCACCACCGGAATGATGCGTTGGTACAGGATGTGGGACTTCAGGCTGTCCGAGCCCGAAGCCGTGTAGGAAAGGGGCGGGGTGCCGGCGTCCAGGTTGGTGAAGTGGGCGGTCTTTCCTTCCTTGTCGGTGTTGGCGGTCTTGACCAGCAGGTTGATCTTCAACGCCTTCACGTGTGCTTTCTGGGCGTGGCTCGGTGCGTTCAGCCAGCTCCAATACTTGCCCCGCGAAACGACGGCGATGGAACCGTTGGAAACGGTGATCCCCTGGCCCTTGGCGGCGGTGTTGGAGCCGCTCCTCAACTTGGAGCAGATCCCGAAGTACCGAATGCCGGAACTTGTCGGGTTGATGTAGGCCTCCACCCGGCGGTAGGCGGGGGCGCCCGGGTGGGAACCGGGGTACTGGTAGAGCGTGTCGCCGGGGGCAGATGCCACGCCGGAGTTGCTGAAGAACCCGATCCAGAACATGGGAAGCCCCGATGTCGTGTTGGAGTCGATCCCGTTGGTTCCCAAGGCGTCCGTCCCGATCCTCATGCTGTCGTTCATGGCCAGGTCGAACACGACGTGGTAGGTGTACAGCTTGTTCAGCGCGATGGGGACGCCCGAAAGCCGCGCGACGGTGTTGGACGTGCCCCAGCCGTTCATGGCCACCCCGGAGCCGGATGCGGCGGCGGTGACACCCCCCCATTTGGCGGGGTTGGCGAAGGCGGCGGCGGTGACGGGGGTGTCGGCGGTGTCCACCAGCAATCCGTACTCCACCTGGAAGGTCACCACGTTGTCCAGGAGGGGCACCCAGTTGGGAACGGCGAGGGTGTCCTGCCTCGTCATGCGGAACAGGGTGTCGTGGGACTGGAAGTACCCCACCTCCTGGAAGTTCGCCGTGCATGCCACGCTTCCGTCGACGTTGGGATAGATGTAGCGGACCCTCAGGGTGTCTCCGGAGAGGAGGTCGCTGTTGCCGGGGGAAATGGCCGACCGGTCTCCGTCCAGCACGTTGGCGTCGCACGACGTGGCGGTTCCCGAAAGCCGCGAACTCTCCATGGTGATGGAATCGCGGAACCCCGCGTTGCGGACGTCCTCCTCGATCACGCGCATGGCTTCGCGAGCGTCGTCCTGCATCCGGATCTTGTCGCGGGTGCGGGTGTAGTTGCCCTTCTGGCCGGAGAACATCCCGAAGGCCACCCAGGCCACGATGCCGGTGACGACCATGGCCACCAGCATCTCCAGGAGGGTGAATCCCCGCCCTCCCCTCACCGCACCACCCCCTGGATCGTGACGGATTCCGTCCGTCCTCCGTGGTTCCAGGAGACCGTCGTGGCCACCTTCTGCGCGTCGCCCGCCCCGGTGTACGTCCACGACGCCGTGTACAGGATCTGTCCGATGGAATCGGAGGCGGTCCTGGCGACGCTGCTCCGCTGCGCGATGGGCAGGACGGAAAGCGAATCGATCACCATCTGCCCGTAGGCCGCGGCCTGCTCCAGGCGGTAGCTGGTGACCTGCGCCTTGCGCGAGCCGATGACCATGTAGCTCAATCCCGGCAAGGCGATGCCCAGGAGCACCACCGCCACCAGCACCTCCACCAGCGTGTATCCCGAACGGGTCTTCATTGCACGGTCCATCCGGTGGAATTCCAGACGTACTTCCGCAGCGCGTAGCTGGAGAAGCCCGTCGTGTAGGGGTTGAACAGGATCGCGTAGGCCTTGCTCTTGGATCTCGTGGAGGTGATGTACAGCGCTCCTCCGGACATGTCCCCGACGGTTCCCCCGCAGACCACGATCTTTCCGCCGCCGGTGGCGGTGTAGGCCCAGGTCGGGACGCCTTTGGTCGGGGCCGGATAGATCCTTCCGTCCAGGCAGTCCTCCTTGTTGGCCGGGTCCACGGCGCCGAAGCCGCCCGGGGCGACGGCGACCGCGGCTCCCAGGGGAAGGCCGACGACCGACGGCACGGTGAACCCCGGTGCGAACCCGAATCGGGAGGTGCCCGCGAGCGAATCCCGCTTCACCATGGTGTCGGTGGCGGTGTCGAAGGTGCTGTCTCCGTTGTCCTTGTAGATGGTCCAGGACTTGTGGATGGTGTCCAGGACCACGAACAGCCGAGTGCCGGTGCGGGTGGGACCCGAGCTCAGCTTGGGAGCTTCGGTCTTGGCCCATTGGAGATCCAGCATGAGGCGGTTGGCGTCGGCGTCGAGTTGACTTTCGCCCATGGAGGTGAGAAACCTCGGCGTGGCGATCGCCGCCAGCAGTCCCACGACGACCAGCACCACGAGCATCTCCACCAAGGTGATGCCTTGGTTCGGGATTCCAGGCATGCACAGCCTTCCGCGAACCGTATTTCCCATCGGACCTCTCATTCTACCACTAGTGTACGATCCAGGTTCCGCGTTTGGAAGGCGAATACGCCCCCCTCCCGGGGATCCCGTACCCTTTCCTGCGCTCACTTCGGGTGGGGGAACACGCGCCGGATTCGCGGGGAAGGGTCCGGAAAAGATTTTTCGATTTCTACTATTGCCCTTCCTTCCTCCGAATCCGACGATGATCCTTCGCCGGAGGTCGGTTCGTTCACCACAGCCACAGGAGCCAGATTGGCCAGATTCCAATCCTTCGAGATGCCATCGACCGAAAATCGCACCCGCGTCAACGACATGATCCGCATCCCCGAGGTGCGGTTGGTCGGGGCCGACGCGCAGCAGATCGGGGTGGTGCCCACCCACATCGCCAAGCAGATGGCACAGGAACAGGGACTGGATCTGGTGGAAGTGGCGCCCATGGCACGTCCTCCGGTTTGCCGCATCATGGACTTCGGCAAGTACCGGTTCGAGATCGCGAAGAAGGACAAGGCGTCCAAGGCCAAGCAGCACATCGTCAAGGTGAAGGAGATCAAGTTCCATCCCCGCACCGACGACAACGACTACGAATACCGCGTCAAGCACGCGATCGAGTTTTTGGAGAAGGGCTGGAAGGTGAAGGCCTCGGTCCTGTTCCGCGGTCGCGAGATGGCGCACATGGACTACGGTCGGCGCCTCCTGGACCAGATGGTGAAGGACCTCGAGGAGATCGCCGTCGTGGAGCAGTCCCCCACCATGGAGGGACGCACCCTGGGACTCCTCTTGGCGCCCAGCCGCAAGGGCAAGACCGCCCGGTTGGACGGATCGGACCCGCACGAAGTCTCCGCTCCGGCTCCCTTCCGTCCTACCTTTGCGCCCGCCGAACCAGCGGCGACCTGACTTTCAACCAACCAAACACGAGGATCGTGCGATGCCCAAGATGAAGACGCTGTCCAGCGCCAAGAAGCGCCTCCGGGTCAAGAGCTCCGGAGCGGTGAAGTGCAAGCAGACCAAGATGCGGCACTTGCAGAAGAACAAGTCGCAGAAGCTCAAGCGGGGCCTGCGCAAGGGCGACTACATCGATGCCGCCGACCGGCGCCGCATTGACAACATGCTTCCCTACGCGTAAATTTCGCGGCTCTCCTTTCCGAGGTAAACAGTCATGCCCAGAGCGACCCAGCGGGTACCATCCCGCAACCGCCGCAAGAAGATCATCGCCGCCGCCTCCGGATATTTCGGTCGCAAGAAGAACGTCTTCAAGCTGGCCAAGATGGCCGTGGACCGCGCACGCCAGTACGCCTACCGCGACCGCCGCGACAAGAAGGGCCAGGCCCGCCGCCTGTGGGTGGTGCGCATCAACGCCGGTGCCCGCCTTTGCGGAACCACCTACAGCCGCCTGATCGCCGCCCTGCTCAAGGCCAACATCGTTCTGGACCGCAAGGTCCTGGCCGACATCGCCGTCTCCGACTTTGCCGCCTTCCAGCGGGTCGTCGAGGTCGCGAAGGCTGCTTGAGGTGTCCGGCATCGACGAAGTCCGGGCAGCCTGGGCTTCGCTCGTGCCCGGTTTGGACGCCGCCGACGAGAACCATCTCGCCGAGCTGCGTTCTCGTTTCCTGGGCAAGAAGGGCGAGATCCCCGGCCTGATGCGGCTTCTGGGGTCCGTTCCTTCCGCCGACAAACCCGCCTACGGCGCCTCCGTACAGGCACTGAGGCAGGAAGTCGAATCCGCCCTGGACGCTTTCCTGGAGAAGCTCCGCTCTCGAGCCCTGCACGCCCGGTTGGAGTCCGAGAAATTGGACCTTTCCCTGTCCGGCGAATTTTCCGAACCGGGGACCCTGCACCCTCTCCTCGCGTTGCGGGACGAGATCCTGGACCTGTTCGTGGGCATGGGCTTCGAGATCGCGGACGCCCCGGAAGTGGACGACGAGTGGTTCAACTTCTCGGCGCTGAACGTCCCCGACGACCACCCCGCCCGCGACATGCAGGACACGTTCTTCTTGGAGCGCGAGCCCGGCAAGCCAGCTGTGGTGTTGCGCACCCACACCTCCAACTACCAGATCCACGCGATGCGGGACCGCGAGCCCCCGTTCCGCCTCCTGCATTGCGGACAGGTGTACCGCTGCGACGCGGACGCCACCCATGCCCCCATGTTCTGCCAGGTGGAAGGGTTGGTGCTGGACAAGGGCATCGCCTTCTCGCACCTCAAGGCCACGTTGTTCACCATGGTCCGCGCCCTCTACGGCCCGCAAGCGATCCTCCGGTTCCGCCCCAGCTTCTTCCCCTTCACCGAACCCTCCGCCGAAATGGACGTGGATTGCCGCTCCGTGGGTCTGGACCGCGACGGCTGGATGGAGATCGGCGGTTGCGGGATGGTGAACCCCAAGGTGCTGGCCAACGTGGGCGTGGATTCCGAGGAATTCCAGGGCTTCGCCTTCGGATTCGGGCTGGACCGGATGGTCATGCTGCGCCACGGCATCAAGGACATCGGCCTTCTCACCGCCGGAGACATGCGCTTCTTGCGCCAGTTCCGGGGACTGGCATGACCGCCTTCACGGGAGACACGCCGTGAAGGCGAGCTTGAACTGGCTCAAGCGACTGGTGGACCTGACCGAGTCCCCCGAAGAGATCGCAGCCCACCTCACCGCCGCCGGGTTGGAGGTGGAGGAATGGCACGCCGTGGGCGACCTTACCGGGGTCGTGGTTGGAGAAGTGGTCCGGTGCGAGAAGGTGGAGGGCACGAAGCTCTCCCGCTGCGCGGTCTGGGACGGCTCCCAGGAGCTTCCGGTGGTCTGCGGGGCTCCCAATGTGCGCTCTGGCTTGAAGGTGGCCCTGGCGACGGTCGGGAGCGTGCTTCCGGGAGGTCTGGAGATCCAACCGGCCACCATCCGCGGCATGGAGTCGCGCGGAATGCTGTGCGCCGAGGACGAATTGGGTCTGGGCGAAGGGCACGATGGGATCCTGGAACTGGATCCGGATCTTGCCGCGGGCGCGCCCTTCTCCATCGCGACAGGCGTCGCGGACGTGGTGTTCGAGATCAACGTCACGCCCAACCGCCCCGACGCCACCGGCCATCTGGGATTGGCGCGCGAACTGGCCTTGCGCCTTGGCCGCACCCTGCGCAACCCCTTGGAATCCGTGGCGCTGCCGCCGCCCTCCGGACCGGCGAGAGTGCCGGTGGAACTGGAGCCCGGCGCGGGCTGCACCCGCTACGTGGGACGCACCCTGGAGGGGCTGCACAACGGCCCGAGCCCGGCGTGGATGCGGAACCTCCTGCGCGCCGTGGGACTGCGCCCCATCTGTGCCCTGGTGGACATCACCAATTTCGTGCAGATGGAGATCGGGCAGCCCCTCCACGCGTTCGACCTTTCCAAGCTCCGCGGAGGTCGCCTGGAGGTCCGCGGCGCGCGCGGGGGGGAATCCCTCCCGCTCCTGGATGGACGGAATCTGTCGCTGACGCCCGGGGATCTGGTGGTCTGCGACGCCGAAGGGCCGCAATGCCTGGGAGGTGTGATGGGGGGCGCCGATTCCGGCGTGTCGGAAAGCACCACGGGCATCTTCCTGGAAACGGCCCGCTTCGAGCCATCGGCCATCCGCTACCTGGCCCGGCGCACCCAATGCGCGTCGGACAGCTCGTACCGCTTCGAACGGGGGGTGGATCCCTTCGCGACCCGCGCCGTCTCCGACTACGCCACCGCCCTGGTCCTCTCGCTGTGCGGCGGGATCGCCTCCCAGGCGCAGGATCTGTCCACTCCGGACCATCCCACCGCCCCTACCCGCGTCCGGCTGCGCGGCTCCAAGTTGTCCGGGCTCCTGGGCATGGAGGTTCCGAACGGCCGGGTATCCGCCTACCTGGCGGGAATCGGGTGCGCCGCCACCGGTTCGGACGCCGAATCCACCACCTGGGAAATTCCCGGGTGGCGACCGGACATCGCGGGCGAGTCCGACCTGGTCGAGGAAATCGCCCGCCTCGTGGGCTACGACGACATTCCGGCGGAGTTTCCCTCCTTCCCCATCCAGGCGGTGAGGATCCCGGCCCGCGAGAAGTGGCTTCGCCGACTGCGCCGGGCCCTGGTTTCGCGGGGACTCTCCGAGACCTTGTCGCTGCGCCTGATCGGGCAGGCCGACCACGACCGTTTGGGCCTTCCCGCGACCGATCCACGCAGCCCTCTGGTGGCGCTTCTCAATCCGCTGTCCGACGAGACCGCCTGTCTGCCGAGGTTGGCGATCTCCAGCCTGCTCAAGGCCGCCGCGCGCAACGCGCGACGCCAGGAGCGCTCCGTGCGCCTGTTCGAATGCGGGCGCGTGTTCGGGCGCGACCTGCCCGAGGCCTTCGCGGCCCATCGCAGGACCGGGATCGGCGAGGCTTCGCGCCTGGCCGGGATCGTGTCCGGCCCTTGGACGGCGCGGCGCTGGGCCGGCGAGGAGATCGATGCGGACCTCTGGCGCTCCAAAGGGATCCTGGAAGGGGCCCTGTCCGAGCTCGGGCTGGACCCGGTGTTCGTCCCTTCCGGTGCCGAACCGTTCCTGCACCCCGGCCGCCAAGCGCGGGTGCTGCTGCGGGGCCAGGACGTGGGATTCTTCGGGGAGCTCCACCCCGGCGTGCGCGAGGGACTCGGATTGCGCAGCCCGGCGCATGTCTGGGAGCTGGACCTGGACGCGCTGTCGGCGCTCCTGGAGAAGGCCGCGCCGCCGCAGTCGGTCCGGATCGGAGACTTTCCAGGCACCCGCCGCGAGATCAACGTGCTGGTGGAGCGCGATCTTCCCGCCGCGCAGGTCGTGCGGAGCGTATCCGAGCTGCCCGAAGCCCGGGACGCCCTGGTGGAATCGGTGGAGCTGGTCTCCGTCTACGAAGGCGCCGGAGTGCCCGAAGGCCGAAAGGCCGTGCTGGTGCGGGTCTCCTATCGTTCGCCGGACCGCACCCCCACGGATGCGGAAGTCAACGCGATCCAGGATGCCATTCGCCAAGCCGTGTCGGGAATGGCAGGCTTCGCGCTCAAGTAGCGGATCGGCTCTGGGATTTCCGCGTCGAACTGCCTTGAACGTCAGGGGATCGCGAGCTTCCCGACCAGCCTGGCACCTGGGCCGGACAGGGTCGCGTAGTACAATCCGCTCGGCAAGGTCCGGAGCGAAATCCTCGTGGTTCCGGGAGCCAGATGGACGCCGTCGAGGATTCGCGTCCCGTTCCAGCGATAGATCCCCAGATTTCCGTCCCCGTCGGGGATGTCCACGGCCAGCACCCGTGAGCTTTCCATCCGCATGGATCTGACTGCCGACGGGATAGCCTGCGGCGCGATCGCGTCCACGGTGCCGAAAGTCCACTCGCAGGAATCCAGGTACTGGGCCGCGCCCTTGAATCCCACCGCCTTGACGATGTTGGGACCCTTCTGCAACTTGACCTGCGCCCAGCGGAACACGCAGCTTCCATCGGAGACCACGGTGCTCTTGTACATGTTGTCGACGTAGACCTGCACGGAATCGACGTTCGAGTAGACCTTCACCGGGACGGTGTCCACCGCGCGCGGCGTGTAGCGCCGACTGGCGATGTACACCAGCGGGTCCGTGGTCCAGTTCGCCTTGTAGAAGTAAAAAGCGTCCTTCCTGGTCTTCCTGTCGTACGTGACGAGTCCCTTGTCGTTCTCGCCGTGGGTGTCGCCCTCGATGCGGGTGTCCGAGGCGAAATCGAAGAGCGTCCAGATGAACTTGCCCCACAGGTATTTTCTCGCCTTCATCGCGGGCCAGTAGGCCTCGTGGAAAAGGCCCTGGTACTCCTCCGGGTGGGGAGTGCCGTACGGGGCCGGGGGGGTGGTCGAGAGGCTGTGCTGGGAGATGGCCGCTCCGGCGCCGAATTCGCTGATGGCCACGCTGCGGGTCGGGTAGGTCTTGTGGAATCCGTCGGCGGACTTGGCGAAGTCGGCGAAAGTGGTCGGCGGAGCGCTGTACCAGCCGTAGTACCTGTTGTAGCCCTGCACGTCGGTGTGGAAGTTCACCGGCGAGGTGCTGTCCTTCGCATCAGACGCGTAGGTGGTCAGGCGGGTTGGATCCTCCTGGTGCGCCAGGTCGTTCATGTCCTGGAGCAGGGTGTTCGAGGGGGTTGAGGAGGCGACTTCGTTGCCCACGCTCCAGAAGAAGATGGAGGGGCGGTTGTAGTTCTGCCGGATCAGCTCGGTCAACTGCGACTCGGCATCGTTGAAGAACGCCGTGGAGTTGTTCACCGCGTCGATGTAGGGGATCTCCGCCCAAACCACCATGCCGTTCTTATCGCAGAGATCGTAGAAGTAGGAGGCGTGCTGGTAGTGGCTGAGGCGCAGGGCGGTGCACCCCATCTCCATGGCGAAGTTGAAGTCCTGCAAGTGGTCGGCTTGGGTGATGGCCCACCCCGTGTCCTTGCGATCCTGGTGTCGGTTGGTCCCGTGCAGGTCCAGGTAGGAACCGTTCAGGAAGAATCCCTGGTTGGGATCGACGCTGTAGAACCGGAACCCGAAGTTCTGCTGGATCACATCCGTCAGGGTGGTGCCATCGTAGACCAGCACGGTGGCCTGGTACAGGTAGGGATCGGCCTTCGCGTTCCAGAGATGGGGATTGGCGACCACGGTGTTCTGCACGATGGAACCGGTCCCCCCCGCCGCCAGCGTGGTGGTGCCGGGAAGGGTCGTGACAACAGCTCCGGAGGAATCCGAGATGACGGTGCTGATGGTCACTGCCTTGGAAACGGTATTGTCGTTCTTGAGCTTGACGGTGATCTGGAGGTTGGCGCTGGCCGCGCTCACCTGCGTGGGTTTCAGGTAGACACCCGGGGAGGCGTAGTCCAGCGGGGTGATGGAGAGCTTGTCGGTGACCAGGAGATCCACGTCGCGGTAGATGCCGCCGAAGAAGGTGAAGTCTGCATTGAGCGGCGGGACCGAGCTGTCCTCGGCGTTGTTCACCTCCACGGCCAGGACGTTGTCTGCACCCACCTTGATGGCCGAAGTCGCATCGAAGTCGAAGGCAGCGAATCCTCCCTTGTGCTGTCCCAACAGGTTGCCGTTCAGGTAGACGGTGGTCGCGATGTTGGCGCCGTCGAAGCGGATGTAGAAGCTGCGTCCGGTGTAGGAATTGTCCACGGTGAAATGCCTTCGGTACCAACCGATGCCCCGGTAGTAGTCTGATTTCCCGTCGTATCCGTCGGTGGCGTTCCAGGTGTGGGGCAAGTTCAGGGATGTCCAGGAGCCGTCGTTGTAGGTGATCGCTTGGGCCCCTGTGACGTCTCCCTTATGGAATTTCCAGGTCGTGTCCAGGTTCGCAAGGACGCGATTGGAGGCCGGCACAGGGTAGCCGGAACCGAAAGCTCCTCCGCCCAGGACCAGGAGAAGCGGCAGGGCTGCGAGGCTCGCGCGGAATTGGGGTTCACCGGTCAAGGATCTCATGATTTTTCGCCTGTCAGTATTGGCAACGCGCCATGGCCATCTCGGAGGGAGTCCGAGGCATGGTAGGAAAATGATACCCCTGTCCCGAGCGAGCCGGTTTTTCCCTCTCAGCGCCGCGTGGTCCATGCCTTCAGCGCGCGCAAGGTGTCTCCCACGCGCAACGCGTGGGCCGCGAGCCAACCGCGGTTGACCTCCAGCGCATATTGGATCCGATCGGAAGCGGAGGGATATCGGCGCAGGTTTTCCGGCGAGACCCCGGGTTCGGCGACCATGGTCTGCTCGTCCTCCACCACGCCCTCGCCGTCCAGGTAGGCGATGTCCAGGTCGAAGGAGCAGTCGATCATCCAGAAGGTCCGTTCCTGTTCGGAAGGGAACACGAAGAGCATCCCGCGGTTCCAGGCGAGATTCGACCGCTTGGACAACCCCCGCTCGCGCAGGGAGTCGTTGTCGGCGATCTCCAGGCGCAGGGCGGTGTGGTGGACCTCGATCACGGGAGCGGGAACCGCGGCCTTTGCCTTTGCCGAAACGGCGATGGCGAGAAGGAGGGCCCAGATCAACGCTGCCCGCCCTTGAGACGGTTCCAGATGCGCCCGATCAGGTTGGGCTTCTCCGGGGCGGCACGGCCCTGCGAGGGCGAGGAGGAGCCCGGCCGGGCGCTTCCGCGGCGGCGATTGCGCGACCGCGAACCCCCTTCCCCGGCGACCGGCGACTGCCCGCGCCGACCCGGTTCGGCGGATCCCCTGGGCCTGTCGCCGACGTCCCTGCGCGACCGTTCGCCGCCGTCCTGCCGGGACGATTTCTGTCCCTGCGGCGCGTTGGCGCCGGAATTCGTCCTGCCCTGGCCCGACCTCTGCCCCTGCGCATGGCCTTCGCGTCCGCGAGAGCGCTGCTGGGGAGCCTTGGGCGCGGAGGTTCCGCGGCCCGCCGGGACCGCGTCGGACCCGATCCATTCCACCTTGCGTCCGATCCGCTTCTCGATGTCGCGGGCGGCGTCGCCCTCCTCGTCCGTCACGAAGGTCACGGCGCGACCGGAGGCTCCGGCGCGTCCGGTGCGTCCGATGCGGTGCACGTAGGTGTCGGGGTCCACGGGGACGTCGTAGTTGACCACCAGGCGGATCTCGTCGATGTCCAGCCCACGGGCCGCGATGTCGGAGGCCACCAGGACCTCCACGGCGCCGGTCTTGAAGCCGTCGATGGCCTTGGTCCGGGCGCCCTGCGACTTGTCTCCGTGGATGGCCTGGGCGGGAATCCCCGACCTTTCCAGCCGCTTGGCGACGCGGTCGGCGCCGTGCTTGGTGCGCGTGAACACCAGGGTGCGCCCGGAAACGCCTCGGATGAGATCCTCCAGGGCGTCGGGCTTGGATTCCCTGGAGACGCGCTGGAACGACTGGTCCACGGTCTCGGCGGAGGTGGCGGCCGGGGCCACCTCGATGGTCACGGGATCGCGCAGGAGTCCGGCCACCAGATCCTGGATCTCCACGGGCATGGTGGCCGAGAAGAACAGGGTCTGGCGGTCCTGGGGCACGTGGCGCACGATCTTGCGGATGTCCGGCAGGAAGCCCATGTCCAGCATGCGGTCGGCCTCGTCCAGCACCAGGATCTCGACGCCGGACAGGTCCGCCGCCCTCTGCCCCACCAGGTCCAGGAGCCTGCCCGGACAGGCAACCAGGATGTCCACGCCGCGGCGCAGTTCGTCTTCCTGGGGGCGTTGTCCCACGCCGCCGAACACGACGGAAACCGTCAAGCGCAGGTGCCTGCCGTAGGTGCGGAAGCTCTCGCCGATCTGGGCGGCCAGTTCCCGCGTGGGAGCCACCACCAGCACCCGCGGCACGCGGCGCCCCTGCATGTGGCTCGGGCCCGCCTCCTCCAGTCGCTGGAGGATGGGCAGCGCGAAGGCCGCCGTCTTGCCGGTTCCCGTCTGGGCGATGCCCAGGACGTCGCGGCCCTCGGCGACGGGCGGGATGGCCCGGGCCTGGATGGGCGTGGGTTTGTCGTAGCCTTCCTCCTGGACGGCGCGCAGCAGGGAGGGGGACAGGTGGAGATCTGTGAATCGCATTCGAAGTCTTTCGCTCTGTTTCGCCGGATCGATCCTTCCCGATCGGTCCAGTGACGATGTCTAGGTCGCCGGGACCTTCCGCGAGGTCGGAATGTCCCAGAAAGGTCGGCTGGATGGTTGGGCCGTCGCCGGAACGATCCGGACGGTCCTGGCGACCCTTCGCGGGCCGCAGTTCTCCAAAGTATAGCCCCTCGAGGGTTTCGGACCAGTGGTGGTCAGGACGCGTGTTCCTCCAGGAACCGTTCCACCTCGGCGTAATAGGAGAGCATGGTCTCCGTCTTTCGCCAGCCGTGACCCTCGCCCTGGAACACCCGATAGTGGTGCGGCACACCGTTTTCCGCCAATGCGAGCGCGATCCGCTCCGCCTGGTCGGGTGGCACCACCTTGTCGTCGCTGCCCTGGAAGATGGCGAGCGGGTCGCGGAAGCACCGCGCCATGTGGACCGGCGACCGCTCGACGAACAGGTCTTCGCGATCCGGATAGGGACCCACCAGGCTGTGCAGATACCGGGCCTCGAACTTGTGGGTGGTCTTTTCCAGTTGCACCAGATCTCCCACTCCGTAGTTGGAGATTCCGGCCCGGAAGAACCCGGGATGCCGCGCCAGGGCGTTGAGGACGGTGAATCCCCCGGCCGAACCGCCCTTGACCACCATCCGCAGCGGATCCAGGCCGCCTCGGGACACCACGGCCTTCGTTCCATCCAGGCAATCCTGCACGTCCAGGATGCCCCACTGCCCGTCCAAGGCGCGCCGGTACGCTTCTCCGTATCCCGTGGAGCCCCGGTAGTTGACCTCCAGCACCGCCCAGCCCAGATCGGTGAAGAAGCAGGTGTCCGGGGAGAAGGTCATGGCGCGCTGCGACGTGGGACCGCCGTGGACGTTCACGAGGAGCGGCCAGCCGGAAGCGGGAGCGTCTCCGCGCGGCTTGAACAGCAGGCCGTGGACGGAATCGGAACCGCTTGGCCAGGAAACGGCCTCGCACGAGGGGAGGGACGAGGGGGGAGGAGGTTCCGCGACGGACACGGCGAGTTCCGTCCAGACCCCCTCCTCGAACATCGCCACGCGGTCGGGAAGGTCCGGCGCCGAGGCGATCACGAGGAATTTCTTCCCCACCGGGGATGCCGACAGCTGGGAGAAGGCCCGGTAGGGACCGGTGTCCACGGCGCGGACGGAATCTCCCTCCACCTGCCAGATCCTGCCGCGCCCAAGGTGGGCGTCCAGGACCCAGAGGGTTCCCGAAGGGGACCAGGCCAGCGACCTCATCCCCTGGATCCACGCCGGCGGAAGGAGCGCCTGGGAAGAAAGGATCGTGCGGACCGCCCCGCTGCGCTCGTCGCGCAGGCGGAGCATCTGGGAATCGCCGTCGGATTCGATCCAGGCGAGCCGCGAGCCGTCCCGGGACCAGCAGGGCTGGAACACGGCGTGCGAATCGGTTCCCGCGACGTGACGGATTCCGTCCAATCGGCGGCCGTCTTCCCCCAGGCGTCCTTCCATCAGGCGCGTTCCCGTCCACGGCATCAGCGGGTGGTCCCACTCGACCCAGGCCAAGCGACGGGAATCCGGATGCCACGCGGGCTGCATGTAGAAGTCGGCGCCCCGCGCCAGGTCCACCGGCCAGCGGTCGCCGGCGGTGGGCGCGAGCGCCAGCACGTCCGTCCCGTCCAGGCTGTGGACGCAGAGGATCCATTTTCCGTCCGGCGAAGCCGCGGGCGAGGCCACCGATCCGAAGCGCGGCAGCACGGGCTGCGCCGGGGACCCGTCCGGACCGAGCCGGAACAGGGGGCCGCCGCGCTCCACGAAGTAGAGGTGGTCGCCCTCCACCGCGAAGTCGCCGCCGCCGTACCCCACGCCCGCGCGCACCGAGCGCGAGGGGGTCAGTTCCCGGATCCCCTCCGGCCCCATGCACATCACGGTGGACCGGTCGGACCGGCCTTCCAGCCACACGGGCTCGCCGTCCCCGGTCCAGCCCGCGTCGTCCAGCCGCGACCGCGACGACATCCTCTCCGGCGTCCACCACCGGCGGGCGGAGGTCATTCCTTGTCCTTCCAGTACTCCTCCACGTGCAGCGACGAGGGCTGCGCCCTGGTCCACCTGACGTAGCCCGCGGCTTCCACTGAGAGCGAAATGTCGCGGACCATGCCCGGGCTTCCGCACAGGTAGATGTCGGATCTCGTCGGATCCGTCTCCACGCCCGCCTGCTCGCGCAGGAGCTTGCCTCCGTCCTGGAAGTAGACGGTGAGCCGTCCGGTCTGGCCCTTCCAGAGCGGATCCAGATGGGGCCGGGAGATGGCCGGAAGGTAGATGAAGTTGGAAAGCGCGCGGGAGAGCGCGCGGAACTCGGAGAGGTAGCCCAGCTCGGCGCGGCGGGTGGCGCCCTGCAGCAGCACGAACTTCAAGTCGGGACGCGCGGCGGCGTGCTGGCGGACCAGGGCCAGAAACGGCGCGATGCCGGTTCCCGTCCCCACCATCACCAGGGTCTTGGTCAGGGCGTTCTCCAGCGTGAAGTTCCCGATGATGCGCCGACCCACCTGGATGCGGTCGCCCGGTTCCAGGCTCCACAGGCGCGGGGTCAGCGAACCGCCGGGAACGTGCGCCACGTAGAACTGCAGCACCTCGGTCTCGAAACCCGCGGAGGCGATGGAATAGGCCCGCAGCACCATCTTTCCCTCCTGGGGTGGGCGCATCTCGGGAAGGATGGCCCCGGTGCGGGGGACGGAACTTTCCAGGCCCAGCGTCACGTACTGTCCGGCCAGGTAGGGCTCGAAGGGTTGGTCGGGCTGGATGTAGTACGTGCGCAGGGCGGAGGTGTACTCCGTGCGCGCGACCACCGTGGCGTTGTAGTGGGGCGAGTCCGGGATCGGCATCGCCAAGGGATTTACAAATCGATCCGGGAATCCGTGGTCCCCGGTATGGATTCCGTTCGCGAACCGGCCATGGGCCTCCCGATGTAATTTGGCGTTCCTGATGGTCACCGAAGAATCCGTTCTGCAAAGCCTCCGGTCCGTGTCCGACCCGGATCTCCACAAGGACATCGTCGCCCTGGGGTTCGTCCGGAATCTGTCGATCTCCGGAAAGGGAGAGGTCGATTTCGACCTGGTCCTCACCACTCCCGCCTGCCCCGTGAAGGACCAGCTCAAGGACCAGGCCACCAAGGCCGTCCGGGCGGTGCCCGGCGTGCTCTCCGTGGAGGTGCGCCTTTCCGCCCAAGTGGCCGCGCGACCCGGCATGGACAAGGGCCAGCTCCTGCAGGGCGTGCGCAACGTGGTGGCGGTGGCATCGGGCAAGGGCGGCGTGGGAAAGTCCACGGTCACGGTCAACCTGGCGGCGGCGTTGGTGCGCCAGGGCGCCAAGGTGGGCATCCTGGACGCCGACATCTACGGCCCCTCCCAGGGCATGATGCTGGGGGTCCGCGAGGACCCGGAGATGGACGCCCAGAAGAGGATCCACCCCCCCGTGTCGCGCCGCATCAAGGTCATCTCCATGTCCATGTTCTCTGACGACGAGGCCCCCGTGGTCTGGCGCGGCCCCATGGTGAGCCAGATGGTCCAGAACTTCGTGCGCCAGGTGGAATGGGGAGATCTGGACTACCTGCTCATCGACATGCCACCAGGAACCGGCGACATCCAACTCACGCTCACCCAGCAGACCCCCATCACCGCCGCCATCATCGTGAGCACGCCGCAGGACGTCGCGCTCCTGGACGCCAAGAAGGGCCTCCGGATGTTCGAGAAGGTCTCGGTGCCGGTGCTGGGCATCGTGGAGAACATGAGCGGATTCGTCTGCGACGGCTGCGGCAAGGTCCACGACATCTTCCGCCGCGACGGCGCTCTTCGAATCGCGCGGTCCCTGGGCGTGCCCTTCCTGGGCACCGTGCCCCTGGAGGCCGGGGTGGCCCTTTCCGGCGACCAGGGCGAGCCCATCGTCTTCCGGTCGCCCAACGCGCCGTCGGCCGTAGCCTTCGCCGAGATCGCGGGGAGGATGGCCGCCGAGCTGTCGGTGCTACGCGCCGAGAGCAGCGACGTGATGGTGGAATACAACCTGGACTGGAAAACCCTTCCCGAGGAAGACCTGGAGGTGGTCGCGTGAGCCGCGTGGCTCCGGTTCGCATCCACCGCTTCGCGGGCGGGTTCCTGGGCGTGGACTGGTCGGACGGCAACCGCACCGCCCTCCCCTACCGCTGGCTGCGCGGCAAGTGTCCCTGCGCCCGCTGCGTGGACGAATGGACCGGCGAACGCAACACCGGCGAGGCCGAGGTTCCCTTCGACGTGCAGCCGGTCACGGTGACCTCAGTGGGACGCTACGCCCTGCGCGTGGTCTGGAACGACGGCCACGACACGGGCATCTACAGCTACGAGTACCTCCGGGAACTGTCGGGCCGCTACGCGGAGGGGCCGGTGGTCCCGGACGGGATTCCGGCGTGCGGGTCGAAGGGTGGGGCGGTCCAGCCTTAGGCTTCGCCTTGCCTCCGGCGGGTTTGCGGCTGCGCCGCGGCTTGCGATCTTCTCTTTTTTGGCCTGGCGGCCCGCCTTGCACAGGGGCCAGCCGCGGCCCCTGTGAACCCGGCGGCCCAAGGGTCCTTGCACGAGGACCCTTGGGGATCCCGCGTGCCAGGGGGGCGAAACTCTCCGGGCGTCCCTTCCGACCGACTCCATCGGCCCGCAAGGGCCGATGGCCGACCAGGACGCCCTCCGAATAACTTTGCCCCCCTGGACCCCTTGCCGGTTCGGCGGCTCACGCCGAAGGATGGCGGGGCGGGCGATTTGTCGGGAATGGTCGCGGAAATGAAATCAAACTCAATGCCAGCCCGACGCTTTTGCATCTGCAAACGAATGAAGGGGATGATCTTTTGTACGGGATGCCCCCAACCTCTGAAAGAGAATACAATACCATCCATTTCTTCTTCGTTCATCGCATGATGTGACGAATTGACAACCCTAACCGCTGCATCGGAGTCTTTCTGGATTAGCGAGGGGATACCACGATTTACGCACCCCGAGAATCCACTTGATAGGAAAGCTATTACTATAAGCTTTCCCCATTATCAATGTCCGTTCACGTTCATCGGATAGTATGTGACAAATGCTCACGGTGCGATATCCATGTTTCTACTTGTATTTACCCATATCATGACCCCAACGGCCCGGTGGGACAAAGCTGTGAAACTATGGCCGAACAAATAAAACTCAGCAGAACGCCAATCACCAATCGTTTGTACCACCTGCCCAAATAGGCGATAAAGCAGGAGACTCCGCAAGATACGGCTGGAACATAGACAACACCACCCACAATCCCCACTTTATTCGCCACAATCAGCCCCCAGAAAAGTCCAGCAGCGATTCCGAAGATTGGCAATACCTCGAAAACGCGCCTCGGCGCCAATTGGAAAACAATAAATGCTCCCCATATTAGGGCAGAAGCAAATGCGGCCAAGGCGCCATTTGCCGGAAGGTATGACGCCAAAATAAGTGCGTAGGCGACTGGGAGCAACACAAGAACCCATCTTCTCATTTCAGAGACCGAGCCTTTTCAGAGCTTTTGCAAGCTCTATTAAATTATTTGCTTCTGATTTGCAGTTGTTCGCAACAACCCCATTTGGGTGCATGAAAATTGGATCTATCATTAAAGAATACGCTTGCTCAATATAGGGATCCAGATCGTCGCCCCCAACCTGTGTACCAGCCCACCAGGGAAAATTCACGGCCGTTTGAGCAGCTGTTAAATCCTCCAACTGATTTTTATTCCAGCCATTTGGGTTTGCCGAATTCCCCCAACTGTAGGTATTGTCAACACTTCCATCACTGTTCGTAGTAAACACAAATGTGTGAGAAAATGGTTGGAATGTGGGTTGCGCCAAATTCCCGCCCAATGTTCTATTTACAAGATACGCAGCAGAACCATTCATGTCGATGTAATTGACGGGATCTACGAATGAGTACCCATATAGGTTCGCTCCGCCTCCGTTGAATCCAGTAGGATCTTTTCCAGTCCACCTTCCGACATGTGGATCGTAATCTCGAGCACCAAACCGCACCAAGCCCGTGGCATCATCGCGCAATCCACCCGCAAACCCGAATGGCTGGAAGGACAAGTTCTGGCTAGATGTGATGTTCCCCCAGACATCGTAGTCAATCTTGGAGACCACAGATCCTGTTGAAGCATCCACAACTAGTCGGACCGACCCAAGATGGTCGGTCACCAGACGGTAGTTCACACCACCCTTAACCATGTAGTCCGGCACTTGCGGACGACTGCCATAAACAAATCGAGAAACCACATTGCCAGAACCGTCCAGTTCCGCCACGATTTCCACTTCATTCCCATACAGGAATCCCTGCACCAGCGTTCCGTTCACCTTTCGGCCCACCCTTCGGCCACGCGGGTCCACCACATAGCTGATGTTCTGGGGGCCGGTGGCCGAGATCAGGTTCCAGAGGGCGTCGTAGGTCCAGGTGGCGTCGCCTTGTTGGATCAAGCGGTCTTGGGCGTCCACTAGGGAGCCTGCCCGGTTGCCGTTGGCGTCCCAGCCGTAGGTGCCCACCACCACGCCGTTCTGGGTGACGCTGGTCAGGCGGCCGTTGGTGTAGCCGTAGGCCCAGACCACCTGGTCGCCGTTCACGATTTCCGTCTTGCCCGCGATTCGGCCCGAGGCATCGTAGGTCAGATCCTGCACGTAGATGCGTGCGCCCCGGACCTTGGTGGTGTCGGCGATCAGGGAGCCGTACCCGAACTGGTCGTAGGTGTAGCTGTCCTGCAAGCTGCCCAGGTTCATCAATTGAAGGTTTCCATACAACAATCCAGTGGTGTAGGTGGCATCCCCCGCTGCCGAGATCTGCCCCCCCAGCAGCCAGGAATAGGCGATGGGCGTGCCCGCCACAGTAAGGACGCCCAGGTTGCCCTGGAGGTCCTTGGTGCGGCTCACCGCGCCAGAGACCTGTCCGGTCCAGGTCTCTCCGTAGACTTCACCGCCGTAGGAGGTGATGGCAAGCGATTCCGTGGTGCCATCGGTGTTTGTCCTTGTCCCCTGGGAGAACAGGTCGGAATTCCCCTGGTACTGGAAGGAAACCGAACCCGCCCCGAAGTTCAGGTTGGACCAGCGGCTCTGGGCGTCGAAATCCGCCACGATGCTGTCTTGACTGGAATAACGGACCTTCGCCAAGCGACCCACATTGTCGTAGTCGTATCCCACCTGCCCTTGGGTATTCCCCAAGGACGGCGGGAGGTACAGGGAGTCGCCGCCCCAACTGGTGTAGAGGAACTGGTGTTCTGGCCTTCCGGCCGGAGTC
>CAYXXL010000008.1:0-23595 GCA_964469025.1 uncultured Fibrobacteria bacterium | reverse complement strand
CTCCAACAATTTCCCGGCATCTCCACGGATTTCCGGGAGGTTCCAAGCGTGATCGGGAAACACGGTACCGTTCAGAACGGCTTGGGGCGTGAACAGCCCGGCAGCTCTAGCCTTCGCGTATTCCTCCTGCCGCCGAGTGGCCTCCGGAAGATCGAACGGATCCTTCCAGCCCAGGTAGTCCCAGTAGTCCACGTGCCATTCCATGGCGTAGATGGGGAGATGCTCCGCCCTTGTTTCCTCCATCAAGCGCGCCAGCATCGCCTCCGCCGGAGGGCAACTGGAACAGCCTTCGGACGTAAACAGCTCCACCACGGCGAAACCGGGAGGACTTGCGAATCTGGGGCGCCCCCCCCCGAGAAGGATCAGCCCCAACACGGCGAACCTCGTTGCGCGCATCGTCGCCCCTTTCCATTGGAAGCCGGTATCCTCTCCGCCAAGCCCCTGGCGTTTCCGACAACCTACCGATTTGACCACGCCGTGGATTCCCGGTAGACGCCGAACCGTACTCGGCCAGTGTCCGGAGTCTGGGAGGTCCAGAATGTTTCCTGGCCTCCAGCACTCACCACTGGATAGATTCCCTGGAGGAAACGCACCCCCCTGGAGGTCCGCATGCTCGCATCCATCCTGCTTCTGGCGTCGCTGCCCGGTGTCGCCAAACTGCCCTTCCAGAGGATCGAAGACCCGGTGGACATCCACACCGCCACGCGCGAATACCTCCAGTTCGACATCGCGCCCCTGGGTTCGTGCCAGTTCCCCGTGATCGACAGCCTGACCTACAGCGACGACACCGCCCGGATCTGGAGGCACAACTCCATTTCCACCGACAGCGGCTGCATGTCCATTCGGCGGGCGAACGTCTTGGACACGTTCCCCCTCTCGGTGGGTGGGCTGAACGGGTCCATTCCAGTGGTTGCAGTCGTGGACATGCTCTCGCACGTCGTGGGCTCGCCGGCAGGGATGGTCCAAAACGACCCACGACAGATCGCCTGTCCATTGTACGCTTGCGTGTTCTTCGATTCGGCTACCGCCTTCAAGACGGTCCAGTCCAGGATCCAGTCCTCCTCGTTGCTGGCGGTGTTCGGATCCTACCCGCCCCAGACCACGGTCCCGACCTCGCCGTGGAGCTACACGACGGGACAGGAGAACTACCCGCGGGTCGCCGTGCCGTTGCCGGGGAACAGCGGGAATTGGATCGATGTGGACGTTCGGCATTTCAGGATGGACTCTCTCATCGGCGGCAGCATCTCGTCGCCCTGTCCCACTGGCAAGGTGTGCCCGGATCTGGTGGTCCTCCCCACCGTCACGGTGCCCACCGGACCCGTCCAGTACTTCTACCAGCAGGCGACGGACCCCTTTCTTGGCGACACCTCCCGCCGCGTCTCCAGTTTCGTGCAGGACACCGTGTTGAAGATCGGTTCCCGGCTCCATCTTTCCGGCGACATCCGGAACTCCCTCTGCTACGGACCCGTGGTCGATTCCGCGCTGTACCAGGACTCCTCGTGGTTGGTGGCCACCAACGGCACCGCGTCCGATTCCCTGGCGGCGGCCTTCGCCCTCCCCGGATTCTGCAACCTGTCCCGACCGGGGGCCTGGCCCTATCGCCACGGAATGGTGGAGATCACCACGACGGGTGTCTGGGTTCCCCTGGCGGAGCTGCTCCAGCCCACCGCCATCCAATCCCGCGATTTCTCCCCCCCCGCCCGGCCTTCCCTGCGACGCATCGGCGGTGCGGCGATCCTCCAGTTGTCCGCTCCCGCCACGGTGCGCGCCATCGACCTCTCCGGTCGTCAAGTCCTGTCGGCAACGGCGCTTTCCGCCGGGCGGCACGCACTGAACCTGCCTGCCACCGGCTCCATGCTCTTCGTCCAGGTGCGCACGGGCCGTTCCACCACCACCCTGCCACTGGAACCGGTGCGCTGATTCCCGCTCGGCGCCCCCGGGAACGCCCCGCGAACCTCCCCGGGGCGGGACTCAGCGCACTCCCCCGCCCAGGGCCTTGTAGAGGTCCACGACGTAGGTCAGCCGTTCGAGCCGGTCGTCCACCTGGCTGAGCCGCGCCGCCAGAAGGCCCTGTTGGGCGGTGAGGACCTCGATGTAGTTGACCTCTCCCGCGGTCAGCAGGAGGTCGGTGGCGTGGACGGCCCTCTCCAGGGAACCGATCTGCTTTTGTCGGAATTCGTCCTTGCGCAACGACTGCCCGTACCCGTAGAGGATGTCGGAGACCTCCTCGCCGGCGGCGAGCACGGTCTGGCGGAAGGCGAGAAGGGATTCCTTCCGGGCTCCCTCCGCGATCTCGACATCCGCCTTCAGGGCCCCGCGGTCGAAGACCGGCTGGGTGAAGCTCGCCGTGAGGCTCGCCATCAGGTTCGCCAGGCTGAAGAAGTTGCCGAAACCGCCGACGAAGCCGACGAAGGTGTTGCTCGCGCCTCCCGAGGTGATGGCGAGCGTCGGGTAGAGGGCCGCGCGGGCCGCGTCGGTGGTGGCGTAGGCCGCCTCGACTCCAAGCTCCGCCTGGCGAACATCGGGACGGTGCGACAAGGCCGCCACCGGCACCCCGGTGGTGAACCCCGCCGGCGGGGCCTGCTCTTCCAGGGTGGAGCGCTCGATCGGGCCGGGCTTCCTGCCCAGCAGCGCGCAGATGGCATTCTCCTCCTGGCGAACCTGCTGCTCGAGCGAAAGGAGCGAGAGTCGGGTGCCGTAAAGGGTGGCGTTGGTCTGCTCCACCGCCGCTTCCGTCTGGGAGCCGGCCTGCTTCAAGGCGGCCATGGTCTGGGCGCTCTTGGCCAGGAGTGCGATGGTTTCCTCGGTGACCTCCACCTCCTTGTCCAGCGCCAGCAGCTTGTCGTAGTCGGACGCGATGTTCGCCACCACCTGGGTGCGCACGAGGTTCGCGTACTCGCGGCTCCCCAAAAGCGCCGCGTACTTCGCCTTGGAGGCGCTGGAGAGCCGCCCCCAGAGGTCGAACTCCCAGGTGGCGGAAAAGCCCAGGCTCGCCCCCTGGGTGGTGTATCCCAGCACGTCGCGACCGCGGTTCCCGGCGCTGGTCTGCGTCCGGTTGGCCCCGGCCACCGCCGTGACGGCGGGTGCCTGGCCGGCGCGCGCCGCTCCCAGCGATGCTTCGGCCTGGTCGATGCGCACCAGCGCGGTGCGCAGGTCGGAATTGCTGTCGAGTCCCTCGGCGAGGAGGGCCCGGAGCTTCGGATCCGCGAAGTAGCTCCTCCAGGGGATGTCGGCGACGGAGGATGTGTCGGTGCCGCCGTCCTTCCCGTCGCGCACGAGACCCGCGGCATCCATCGGTGGCGGAGCGGACAAGCTCTTGTAGGAGCTGCAGGAGGAGAGCAGTCCCGCCACCAGCGCGACGCATGGCGCGGTCTTCGTCGCGTTCATCGTGCGGCCTCCGTGCCGTCGGGACCCGGCTTCCTTCCTTGCAGCCGTTCCTGCAGGGCCTGGAAGATCACGAACAGGATGGGGATGACCACGAGGCCGAAGGTGGTGCCCACCAGCATGCCCCCGATGGCGCTGACGCCGATGGAACGGTTGCCCACGGCTCCGGCGCCCTGCGCCAGCGCCAACGGCAGAAGCCCGAAGATGAAGGCGAAGGAGGTCATGAGGATGGGACGCAGGCGGGCGGTCGCCCCCTCGATGGCGGCCTGGACCAGGTCCATGCCCGCGCGGCGGCGCTGCAGAGCGAACTCAACGATCAGGATCGCGTTCTTGGCCAAAAGCCCGATCAGCATCACCAGCGAGATCTGCACGTAGATGTTGTTGGTGATCCCGCTCCCGGCCTTCATGGAGGCGAAGACGAAGAGGAACACGCCCGAAAGTCCGATGGGAAGGGAGAACATCACCGCCAGCGGCAGGATGTAGCTCTCGTAGAGGGCGGCGAGCAGCAGGTAGACGAAGATCCCGCACAGCAGGAAGATGACGGTCGTCTGGTTCTTGCTGTTGGCCTCCTCGCGGCTCATCCCCGAGAACTCGTAGGTGTAGCCCGTCGGGAGGGCGGTCTCCCCGATGGCCTTGATCACGTCTCCCGAAGTGGAGCCCTTGGCGTAGTTGGGGATCACGGTGACGGACATGGACGAGTAGAGGTTGAAGCGCGTGAGCGATTGCGGACCGGTGACGTCGTGGACGGAGAGGAACTCCGTGATCGGGGCCATCGCGCCGCTCGCGGTCCGGACGGTGAGGTTGCGCAGGTCGTCCATGCGCGCCCGGAATTCCGGTGCGGCCTGGACGATCACGCGGTACTGCTTGCCGTAGGCGTTGAAGTTCGACACGTAGTCGCTTCCGACGTAGGTCTGGAGGGTGCCCATCACCTGACCCAGGGTGAGGCCTGCCCGCTTGATCCTGGGGATGTCGGCCTCCACGAGCTTCTGCGGATAGCGGGGGTTGAAGGTGGTCATGGCCATCATCACCTCGGGACGCTCCCCCAGTCGCTTCAAGTAGTCGGTGGTGACCTGGTAGAACTTCCCGACATCCCCCCCGGTGCGGTCCTGCAACTTCAGTTCGACGCCGTTGCTGATGCCGAAACCGCGCAGGGTGGGCGCGCCGAAGAATATGAAGGAGGCGCCGGGAATCGTGTCGGTCTGCCGTTTCAGGTCGGCGACGATCTGGTTCAGGGTGAGCTTCCGCTTGTCCCACGGATCCAACGAGAAGATGAGGGCTCCGGCAGAATTGTCCGAGCCGCTCAGGAAGCTCCTTCCCGTCATGGAGGCCGCGTTGTGCACACCCGGAATCGACTTGGCGATCCGCACGATCCTTCCGACCATGCTGTCGGTGACGTCCAGGGAGGTGCCCGGAGACATGGCGACGTTGCCCATCACCGTGCCGCTGTCCTCCTGGGGCACGAAACCGGTCGGCAGGATCCTGGAAATGGCCGCGAGCAGGAGCACGAAGACGGCGACGATGGCCAAGGCGACCCAGCGCCGACTCGGCTTTCCGAGGTAGGCGACAAGCCGCCGGTACCGGTCCGTGAGCGCCGAGAAGATGGCGTTGAACCAGTAGAAGAACCGTCCCCCGAAGCCCTCGCCCTCGTATCCGGCCGCGTGCTCGGGGCGCAGGAACAGGGCGCACAGTGCCGGGCTCAGGGTGAGCGCGTTGATCGCCGAGAGCACGATGGCCACCGCCAGCGTGAGTCCGAACTGCTTGAAGAAGACGCCGCTGGTGCCCCCGATGAAGCTCACCGGCACGAAGACCGAAGCCATCACCAGGGTGATGGAGACGATGGCCGGGGCGATCTCGCCGATGGCCGACATCGAAGCGGCGCGGGGATCCGTCTCGCCGCCCTCCAGCTTGGCGTGGACCGCCTCCACCACGACGATGGCGTCGTCCACCACGATGCCGATGGCCAGCACCAGCGCGAAGAGGGTGAGCAGGTTGATGGAGAAGCCCATGAGCTGCAGGAAGAAGAAGGTGCCCACGATGGCCACCGGCACGGCGATGGCCGGGATCAGGGTGGCCCGGAAGTTCTGAAGGAACAGGAACACGACCAGGAAGACCAGGACGAAGGCTTCGACCAGGGTGTGGACCACCTTCTCGATGGAGGCGTTGAGGAAATCGCTCGCGTCCATCTGGTAGGTGAAGGAAACGCCCGGGGGGAAGGTCTTGGCGGCATCCTGGACCACCGCCTTCGCGTCCTCGATGACCTGCTGGGCGTTGGAGCCCGCCGCCTGGCTGATGTAGACGAAGACGCCCGGCAGCCCGCCGGCGCGCACGCGGACGGTGTAGTCCTGGCCGCCCAGTTCGAGCCGGGCCACGTCCTTGAGACGGAGTTGCCGGGTTCCGTCGGAACGCAGGACGATGTTTCCGAACTGCTCTGCAGTGGTGAATTTCCCGGTGTACCTGAGGTTGTACTGGAAGGACTGGCCGCCCTGCTCGCCCAGTTGGCCGGGGGCCGCCTCGATGTTCTGGTCCTGGATGGCCGCGACCACCTGGTCCGCGGTGATGCCGTACGTCTTCATCGCGTCCGGCTTCAGCCACACCCGCATCGAGTAGTCGAGGGTGGAGAAGGTTCCCGCCGTCCCGACTCCCTTGATGCGCTGGAGCTGCGGGACGAGGTTGATCTTCGCGTAGTTGTAGAGGAACTTGTCGTCGTAGGTGGGATTGGTCGAGGTGAGCATCACGAAGAGGATGTAGCCCGTCTGCTGCTTGCGCACCGTCACGCCGTTGGTGGTCACCTCCGCGGGGAGCAGCGATGCCGCCTGCGCGACGCGGTTCTGCACGTTCACCGTGGCCATGTCGGGATCCGTGCCCTGCTTGAAGAAGACATCGACCTCGGCGGCCCCGCCGTTGGTGGCCGTGGAGGTCATGTAGGTCATGTCGTCCACGCCGTTGATCTGCTCCTCCAAGGGAACGACCACGCTTTTCAGGACGGCATCGGCGTTGGCGCCGCTGTAGGTCGTGGTGACGCTCACGGTGGGAGGTGCGATGTCCGGGTACTGCTCGATCGGGAGCAGTTTGATGCCGATGATCCCCAGCACCACCAGCAGGATGGAGATGACGGTGGCGAGGACCGGGCGTTGGATGAAGAGCTTGAGCATGCCGGCGTCCTCAGCGGAACTGGATCTTCTGCCCGTTGGACAGGTTGACGATGCCGTCGGTCACGATGCGATCGCCGCCCGCCAGCCCGCTGTCGACCAGGTAGCTCTTGCCGTCGGAAAGCGCCTGGACCTTGATGTTGCGTTGCATGGCGCTGTCGCCCTCCACCGCGTAGACCAGAACCTTGTCCTGCACCGAGAAGGTGGCCTTCTGGGGAATCACCAGGGCGGAATCGCGGTGGTCGGGAAGCACCACATCGCCGCTGGTTCCGCTGAAGAGCAGCCCCTGCCGGTTGGGGAATACGGCCCGCACGCTGACGCTCCCGGTGGTGGGATCGATCTTCCCGGAGATGGTCTCGATGCGTCCGGGAATCGGGTAGGCGGTGCCGTCCGAACGCACGAAGCGCAACGGAGGGACGTTTCGGAGCTTTTCTGCCATGCTGGAGCCCTTCCACCGCCCCAGCCAGCGGTAGAGATCCTTCTCGTCCAGGGAGAAGTAGGCGACGATGTCGGACGTGTTGGAGACCGTGGTCAAGGTGGTCGCCGTGGTCACCAGGTTCCCCACCCGGTAGTCGATGGTGCCCACCATGCCATCCACCGGGCTGGCCACGTTCACCCATCCCATCGACGCCTTGGCGTCCTCCAGGGCCGCCTTTGCCGAGGCCAGTGCGTTCTCGTAGGAGGAGAGCGAGACCTTGCTCACGATGCCCTGGTCGGAAAGCGGTCGGGTCCTCTCGACGTCGAGGCCCGCGGTTGCGTACTGGGCTTGGGCCTGCTGCATGGCCTTGGCGGTGGCGGGCGAGTTGATGCGAAAGAGATGCTGACCCTTGCGCACGTGCGCGCCCTCTTCCACGAAGACCTTCTCGATGGTTCCCTCCAGGCGAGGCTTCACCTCCACCTCGTCCTGGCCCATCAGGGTCGCCGGGTAGGTGGACTGCAGATCGATGGGTCGCAAGGCCAACACCTCGGTGGGAAAGATCCGCGAAGCGCCCTGCGCCGAACTTCCCGCCTTCCCGCCGGCACCCTCCTGGCAGGCCGCGAGGCCGCAGATCGCCGTCAGCAGGACGATGTTCTTCCCAGTGCCCGCCGTCATGTCCAGTCCTTGGTTTGGATTTGCGAAGGGAATCTACCAAGGTTCGCTTCATGGCTCCCGACGTGTCGGGGCAAGTCCTAAGGGCCGACCATCCCCTGCGGCCTCGCGGGATACCACAGCCCTTTCAAGGCCGTCCAGGCATCGCTTTCGGACGGTTCCGGGGGGACGGCATCGGCATCGCCGGTCCGGTTTCAAGTGTCGGCGCCTCGACCGGGTTCGTGCCGGGGGCCAACGCATCGCGGCGCGTCGTGTTCGGGTTGTACGGTTCGCCGGGCGGCGGGACCGCACCCGTCGTCTGCGGAGTCGCGGCCGCGTCCTGATCGCGGCTGCGGTTGAATGTCTCCCACTCGCCGGGCTTGGCGGTCCTCGGTCGCGGCCTGGAGACGATGCCGTCGCGCGGGGTGGCCACTTCCCGGTCGGCTTTCACGAAGACCTCGGTCTCCGGATGCCGGATCGATGCCACGGTGACGACTCCTTCCTGGACTCTGACGACGCTCGTGCCGTCGTCGTTCGCGATGGCCTCGAACACCGTTCCATGGACGCCTGCGATGGCGTTGGGGAGCACGACCTCGAAATGGACCAGGGGTCCCGCCCATTTCTCCACCTTCGCCCAGATCCCCCCAGCGAGCAACCGCACCTGGGTTCGGGGCGTGGATTGGCCGACCACGGAGGCCTGGACCGCGACCAAGGCCAGCCGAGTCGGCCCGCGCAGCCTGAGGATGCTCTGGTTGTCCACCACGAGTTCAACCCTGGATCCGGGCTTCGCGGACACGAGATCCCCGGGCGCTAGGAACATGTCGGCGGAGAGGGCTTCCTTCTTCCCGTTGGCGCGAACCACGTCCCCGCCGCCCTGCACGAACGTCACCACCGCACGGCGCGAAGCCATGGACACCTGCCGCTCCGGCGGGAATCGCCTCCGATCCAAGGTCTGGCGGAACCGGAGCGTCTCCCCCTCGAAGATCCGGGATGGGTCCTCGAGTTTGGGGTTGTCCGCCAACAGGATCTTCCGGATTTCCGGCGTGTAGGCCCCCAGCAGGCGAAAAGACAGGCCCGAGAGCGTCTGCCCCTTGGCGACAACGACGGAATCCATCTCCGAAATCGAGTCCTGCCGGGATTCGACGCGCATCCGGACATCCTGGGGAAGGCTGCCTCTCAGTTCGGCACGGGCGGCGGAATCTTGTGCGATCGGTCCGGAAATCCCCGAACAGATCCATACCCCTGCACCCAAGGAAATCCACCGCATCGCACCCCACCTTTGTCGAGGAAGCTCCGCGCAATGTCGATGCCAGAAAGTACGCGGTGCCTCCAATACCGTCTTCACCAGATCCGCTTCTGGATTTTCCGACCCCAATGGCCTCCGATGTCAAGCGAAATTGGGGCGAGCGTACCCAGCCCCAACCGGATCTCCCACTCGGCGGACGAAGCGAGCGCGGTCCACTCGCTGTCCGCCTTCCAAGCCAGGTTCCGCGAAATCCAGGTCTGGGCGCCGACCGTCGTGGTCGGATACTCCGTCCCATCGCGCGGATCGACGACCTTCCCATGCGTCACGGGAGTCGGTTTTCGGAGGGCCGCCATCGTGTCTGGAACCTCCGTGCTCCATGCGTGGGCTGCCGCGAGCAGTGCCGCAACGAGGAGAATCTGTCGAGGTTCCATGGGAAGATCCTTCTTGGAAGGCGCTGGCTGCGGACAAAACCTACGTCCCGCGGGAATTCGCCGTTTCCACCACCCGTGCGAGGATCTCCAGGGCGCTGTCCGCATCCTCCAGAGCGCAGTGGCTGAAGTTCAGGCGCGCCCAGCCCGGCTCCGCTTCCCCTGGATGGCAGTGCTCGCCGGGCAGGAACGCCACCCCGGCATCCAACGCCATTTGGAATGCGCTGCGCAGATCCAGGTGGCGAGATAGCCTGGCCCAGAAGAAGAGGCCGCCTTCGGGTCGGCTCCAGGTGGCGTCCGGAAAATGTCTCCGCAGGGACGAATCGAAGGCGTCGCGCCGCGACCGATACTCCGATCGCAATCCGGCGAGCCTCGAAGGACGCGCTGGATCGACCAGATCCCCGAGCACCAAGGCCTGGGACAGCCGGTTGGAGTGCAGGTCCGCCGCCTGCTTGAGCCGTTCCAGATGTCCGATCAGGTCGGGGCTCGCGGCAAGGAATCCCAGGCGCAATCCCGGAACGAACGACTTCGAGAAGGAGCCCAGGTAGATCCAGGACGTGCGCCGGATCCGGGAACAGACGGGAGGTGGAGGAGGCGGACCGAATCCGATCTCGGCGTAGGGATCGTCTTCCAGAACCGCCAACCCTCGCTCGTCCGCGCAAAGGGCCATGGTCTCTCGCGCCTCTTCGGACCAGACCGCTCCGGTCGGGTTCTGGTAGGTGGGCACCAGATAGGCCATCCGCGCGGACGATTTTTGGACGGCGTCCTCGATGGCTTCCGGATCTGGCCCGTGGGGACCGATCGGAATCCCGTGCAGTTCGGCTCCGAAGAGCCGGAAGACCTGCAGCGCGGCGAGGTAGGTGGGCGATTCGCAGAGCACGGGAGTTCCCCGATCCACGAAGAGCTTGGCCGCGAGGTCCAGTCCCTGCTGCGAACCGTTCAGCACCAGGATCCGATCGGGAGGGCAGTCCAACCGACGACCGAGGAGCAGTTTCGAGATCTCCTTGCGCAGCGGAAGCTCGCCCTCCGTGGTTCCGTACTGGGTCCACCCTCCGGGAAGCCCGGGGAAACTCGGGAAAGATTCCTCCGCGGGGAGCCCACCGGCGAGGCTCAGGAGGTCGCGGCCTCCCGCCGCGCGCAGGATCTCCCGCACCGGGGAGGAGTCCAGCCGCGAAATCCGCTCCGAGAGGATCGACGACATGGATCGCCTCCTTGCAATAGTCAATGGCATTGACCTATAATACACGGCATGGGAAACAAAGTCAAATCCATTGACCCATTGCGCGAATCCGAGTTGAACGCCGCGCTCGAACTCATGCACTTCTCCTACCGCGCCTTCACGGCCGGACCGGACCGCATCCTGGAAGGCAGGGGGCTCCAGCGCGTGCACCACCGCATCCTCTACTTCGTGGGCCGCCACCCGGGAATTTCAGTGAACGGGCTTCTCTCCATCTTGGCGGTGAGCAAGCAGGCCCTCAACGCTCCGCTTCGGCAGCTGCAGGAAATGCGCCTGGTGGACTCCCGATCCGCGACGGCAGACCGGCGGGTGAGGGAATTGAGCCTGACATCGGAGGGCGCCCGTCTGGAAACGAGCCTGTCGGGTCTGCAGCGGCGCGAGTTCGAGAAGGTCTTCCGCGCAGCCGGTGAACACTCGGAACGACTATGGAGGGACGTGATGGCGAGGATCGCGGGGAACGTCCCGGGTCGCGGAGGGCCGGTGTGAGGGAATTCCAGACCGGACGACTCCGGCTTCGCCAGTGGCGGGCCTCGGGCGGGAAGCCGTTCGCGGAGCCGAACTCGGGAGTGCGCCACGACCGCGATCAACCGGGGTTGCGCTTCGGACTCGCGGGATCGATTCCGACGATCTTGCAGGGGATGGACGCGTCCTCGTCCAAGATGTAGACCGAGCACATCCTGTGGTAGCCGTCGGCGATGACCACCTTTCCGCCGTCGCCGGACCTCACCAGCAGAAGAGGTGACGTGGACTCTCCTTCTTCGATCTTCCGCAGGTTCTTCCGCACGTGGAAATTGCCGGCACCGAGAAGCGGGAGAAGGGACGCTCGGAAGATGTCCTTGGCCTTGTAGGACCCCATGGGCGCCTTCTTCAGCGCGGTCACGATCCTCTTCACCTTTTCCGGCTCGTAGAGCAGCGAGAGGTAGGCGGCCGCCGCCGGATAGTCGTGCTCCTCGGACTCGTCGAACCAACGAATCATCGTCTTCTTTCCCATCCATCGTTCTCCTGCCGAAAAGGGCCGAACCGTTCAAATGCGTTCGTCCGCGTCCTTCCATCCAAAGGTGGAAATCCTTGGTTCCTCCGCCGCCCCGGCCACAGCCTATTCCCAGGTGGACAAGTACTTGGTCCGGATCGTCGCCAGGTGCTGGGCGGTGTGTCCCAACAATGCGAAGGCCCATGCGCGTGCACTCGCCGCGTTTCCGCGCACCACTCCCGTACGCCTCCAAGCCGCATGATCGAAGGTGGAGAAGAGCGACAGGCTGGCGCGGCGGACCAGGACGAACTGCTCCGCCAGCCTGGCGAGCGGCAGCGCATCGTGACCCGCGAGGGCGGCATAGTCGTCTTCGTCGAACCCCGGCAGGTCGCTCTGGTCGCCCCGGGCCGCTGCCAGGGCCCGGACCGAAAGGATCCGTTCGGTGTCCGAGATGTGCCCGACGACCTGGCGCAGACTCCACTTGCCGGGAGCGTAGCGGCAGGTCTCCCTGTCGACAGGAACCGTGGCCAAGACATCCATTACCTCCCGCGATTGTGTCTCCAACGACGAAGCCACGTCGTCTCCCAATGCGAGGCGTGCGTACGAACTGCGATGGAACGGGCTCCATTCGTCGAACGAGGGGGTACCGGACCTGGCCAGATCTTGGGACATTCTCGCGTTCCTCCTGCGAAGTCGAACCTGCGACGTTCGTGCTCGAATATGCAAAGAGCCGAAGGCGCCAGCTAGCGCAGCAACGGCACTTTCCGCGAGCCTATCGTGGATGCCATCGAAGGCCCGCGACCCTGAAGGCGTCCATGGGGGTGGAGGCCGAGGGGCGCGGGGCGACTTCCGCGTCGTCGTCCTTGTCCCAGCGGTCGAGTTTCAATCCACGCCCCCACGCGGGGGGCGACTACTCCCACGTCTGGGAGGCTGTGCTGGCCATGTTTCAATCCACGCCCCCACGCGGGGGGCGACCTCTCCAGGGCATCGAGCCGGTGGTGTTCGACGGTTTCAATCCACGCCCCCACGCGGGGGGCGACTCGTCCTCTTCGGCCTGCAATTCCTGCCGCATGTTTCAATCCACGCCCCCACGCGGGGGGCGACCATTTCCATTTCGATCTGGCAAGGCTATTGCCGTTTCAATCCACGCCCCCACGCGGGGGGCGACTCGTGCCAATCTAGCCACGATGAATACGAAGACATTTGAGGCAAAATCGCTAACCTGGGCAGCAGCATAGATTCTGAGCACCTTACAAGCACTGAATGCTGTCAAGGAGCTGATGAACTGTGGGTGCCAAGGATCGCCAACCTCCCCTGGAATTCGATGGGGCTGGAGGTTGGCGATGACCTCAGATGATCAGAAGGTTCGTCATATCCGGCGAAATCTGGGCACCATGGTGCTCGATCTTCCGCTCCCAGGATGATCCGAGGAAATAGAACCGAAGGCTGTCCATTTTAGGGCTCATGACCCGGAGCAATCTGGACTTCAGTCGTTCCCAGCGGGCCGGATCGAGATTGCATTCGAAGACGGAATTCTGAACGCGCATCCCGTAGCCCTCACAGGCCTTGGCAATCGCCCGAAGACGGTTTTGTCCCTCGCGAGTGGTCGTGGACACGTCGTAGGTCACGAGGACAAGCATGTCATCTCCAAAGGAAGGCGGGGTAGAAATCCAGATCGCCGCGCAGATGCCTCGCAAGAAGTCGAGACTGCGCGAGGAATACGAGCCCGATATCCATCTCATCCTCCAGGAAGGGATGCTGGATGACCTCCCGCTTGCGCTTCTGATATGCCGCCAGCAGAGTCTTCCTCGTCTCCGCGGTCATCTCCACCTCGCCGGTCGGTTGAACGACGAACCCCGACGGATCCACTTGCCGCAGGTTCACCAAACTCAACACCAGGCGATCCGCGAAGGCGGATCGGAATTCCTCCATCAGGTCCAGAGCCAAACTCGGCCGACCCGGTCGCTCCACGTGGAGGAAGCCGACGAAAGGATCGAGGCCAACGCTTTCCAACGCCGAACGCAGATCCAAGGCAAGGATCGAATACGTGTAGGAGAGAAGCGCATTGACCCGGTCCATGGGAGGTCGACGGCTGCGCGACAAGAAACGGAACTCGGGCCCCGGCACGAGGATCATCCGGTCGAACACCGAGAAGTAGGACTCGGCGGCATCGCCTTCCATGCCCCGCAGGGAATCGACGTCGGAGGCCAGCCGCAATCGCCCATGGGTGGTCTCCATCCGGGAGAGCGCACCGCGGATCTCTTCGATGCCCGACTCCTCAGGATGGTTTCGCGCGAACCGGAGCAAGGTGTTCCGCTGGTTCTGGATCTTGGCGGCCACGCAGCATCGGGCGACGCCCAGTCTCCGCTCGGCATCGTCGCTGGCGCGATATTGCGCGCGGCGCAAGAGGACGTTGCCCTGCGTCGGACCTTGGAGCCGTGCCAGAAAACGGCCCCGACCGTCCAGATAGCTGATGGTCACGCCCTCCTTCGCGCAATGCTCCGTGAGCACGGGCGATGCCGAGATCCCGAACCCGAAGCACACGATTTCGGAGATGGCATGGACCGGAAATTGGGCGATCTTCTGGCGATCCTTGTGAATCACGATCGACATCCCGTCCTTGTGGACCCAGGCGCCTTCCTGGGTGACGTAGAGCGTATTCCCGACCTGCTTCATCCCAGCAACTCCTTGAGGTAATCTCCGGCTTTCCCCTTGGCCCCGGCCTTGGGCTGGCACAGATCCATCAGGGAACAGGCCCGGCACCCCTTCTTCCGGATCGGCGCGGGAAGGGTGCGGGACGCCATCATTTCTCCAAAGCTTCGAGCCACGTCCTCTGTCCGATCCCGAAGTTCCGGTGAAAATTCGATCTCCTGGCGGCGGCGGATCTCCCCGTAGAAGATGGCACCATCCTGCACATCAGTTCCGGTCACCTCCTCGATGCACAGCGCCTGGGCGCACAACTGGACGGCATCCCAATCCTCGGCCTTGGGTTCCCCTCGCTTGAACTCCACCGGATGGAACGACCAGCGCCCCTCCAGCCCCAGAAAGGTCGCATTGTCGTCGGGGCCTTCGCTCTTCTCCAGTTCCAGCACGTCGAGTCGCCCGGCGATTCCCAGGCGCAAGGATTGGACGCGCAATCCGGAGAACTGGCGCAGCCCCTTGCGAAATTCGCGGTAGCCCTCGTCCACGCGCTCATGAAGCGTACGCCCCTCCGCAGTCCGCTTGTTCTCGGCCCAGACCTGCTCCAGGTGAATGAGCCCGGCCTGCCGCGGGCAGAAGGCCATGTGCTGGAGGGCCGAGAGGGGATAAAGGTCTTCGTCGCGGGGAGGCATTCAGTCCTTCTTCGCGATTCGCCGAACCTTCTTCTCTGGAAGGAAGTTCTCCGAGGTGACCACCTTCCGGCCCGACTTCCGCTCCAGTTCCTTCCGGGCCTGGCCAGCCACCGTTCCGCCTTCCTTCGCGGATTCCTTGTTCTGGCCGAATCCACGGGCGTCCTTGGCGCGCGTGATCTCGGTCGTGGCGGCCTCGCCCAGCATGGAGAAGATCAGCTCCAGGTCGTTCATGTGGTCGCGCAGATTTTGGCGGGCCAATCCCTTCAGGGACTTGTGCTGCGGCGGGGTGATTCCAAAGGTGGCCCGGGAGATCTCGGCGGTGAGGATGGCGAAGTCCTTCTGCTCCTCGATGCCTCGGTCCTTCCATTCGCCGGTCAGTTCCTCCCGGATGGCGATGGCCCTCATGCGCTTCTCGATCCAGTCCTGGGGATAGCCCTTGGCCTTGTACAGCTCGCGGGCGCGCCGGCTGGCCAGTTCCGGATCCTCGATCTCCTGGATGCGCTCGTACCCCACCTGGGCGAGCCAGGCCTTGAACGGCTCGGCCTTGGGGGACGGAATGCTCTGGATGATCCGGAAGAGGCCTTGGGTGTTGGCGCATCCCAGCTTCTGGATGCCCCCGGCGGTCGGGACCGAAAGGGGGGGTACAAGTTGTACCCACCCTTGGTTCAACTGCGGATCGCGAGACCGCAATTTCTTGATGTACTGCCGAGGATCCGCGCTGTCGGTCAGGACGGCGACGGCATCCTGGACCACGAAGAACCATTCGCCGTCGCGGAGAACCTTTCGGACCTGCCGTCCCTGGAACAGTGCGAGATGGGTGGAGGGCATGGGTTCACACCTTGCGGAGGAGCTTCACGCCAGAGGGCAGGGATGCCTCGTCCACGAGGATCCTGTAATCCGCGAACGAACGTGCCGGGCCTTCCGTGGTAGTACGCTCGACCTTGACCAGATCAAAGAGCTTGTGGGCCGCAGCGTTGCCCAGGGCCGAATCGTGCTCGAAGACGAGCAGCGCGCGCGTGGACATGAGGCCGCGGGCAGCGGAGCGGTCGTGCTCGAACATCTGTTCCAGGGACTTCCAGAACAGTTCCAGGTCTTCCTCGGAAAACCCGGTTTGGTTGGCGAGGTGGGCGGAGATGAAACCATGTCCGAGATAGAGGCCGTAGGGGATGGTGAACTTGCGTCCCATGGTACGTTCCTTCTCGAGATCCTTTTCGTTGGTCACAGCCATGCGTGTGATCGAATGCTCCAGGACAACGACAGGTTCGACGGAACGGGCAAAAGTCAATTGGATGGGACCACGAACTTGGCCGCCCGTTTTTCGCAACTTTTTGTCATCGTCGCTCTCTCCAGCCTTTTCTTTGTCGCTTGTGGACAGAACAGCGCCAAAGGTGCGGATGTCGTAATACCTTTTGCACATGCGATCGCGCGTGGAATTCTCTGCGTTGCGTTTTTCTTCGCTCGACTTGATCGTCTTCCCCTTGTTTGCATCATCCCAGGCTTCGACGATCGCCCTATTCAAGATCGCTTTCTCTTGGACAAAGATGTCGTAGGGTTCTTTAAGCTCCTGAGTCAGCTGCACGAAGTTGCGAACTTTGCGTTTGATGCAGACATCCGTGACGAGGCCGAGTCCTGTCTCTGCGTCGATACGCGGAAGATTTCCCGCATCGGGGTCGCCGTTGGGGTTACCGTCTTGCACATCGAAGAGAAAGACGAAGTCGTAGCGCTTGGTAATCTGAGTGCTCATGTTCATTTTCCTTTGCGGGTTATTCGGACTTGTCGGATTTTGTAAAAAGGTCTTGGCGTTGGTGGTAGTAGCCGATGGCGAACCGTGCCTGATCATCCATGGGAAGATGCCGAGGCATGTCGGTGGGAAGGCCACCAATAATCTCTGTTAAGCGTTTTTCGAACGATCCTCGGAATGCCTGATTCTCGATCTTGGCTAAATGGTGATTCTTCAGCTTTAGCAGCTGGGGGAAAACAGTCACGGGACTGGACGATGCCGCGCCGTAGAAGCGATCTCGGATCGTGGCGTTGAGCTTGTTTGGATGAGCCGAATCTTCCTGGATCTTTTCCAGCACGGCGAAGAGCCGTCCGAGCCGGTAGCCGGGATTGATGTTGTCGGGATCGAGAGCCACGAGGATCTCCTTTTCTGCGGTGGAATGGATGCGATGCCAGCGATTGAGATAGGCCTTGAGCAGGGATGCTCGAATTCTGGTCACTTCCTGTTCGGCGCGGATGCGGCGGACAATCTGTTGCAAGAGTGTCGCGGGATATGGCGAACCTTCCAAGACTGCTCGCATGATGTTTCCCGCCAGGTTGGGTGGGATGTTCGCGATGTCCTGCTGGGGCGCGATGTCCTTCAGGAAATGGTACAAGGCATAACGCCCCTGATCCTTCGGACTGCGCATGATTTCCAGATCATCGTAGTGTCGCCGGATCTTGCTTGAAAGTTCGGCGATGGTCCCGGTATGCCAGAAACGCACCGCGATGCGGGCTGCATTCGGAGCCAGACCGAGGACAAAGAAGTGGGTCTTGGTGTTCGAGACTCCGGCCTCCGTGTGGATGCTGTTGTATAGGCTCTTCACGGCAAGAATATCTCGATCGGGATCGTCGTTCTCATTCTTGGGCACCATGGTGAAGAATGCCGGGAACTCCTCCTCGAAAGAGTTGTCTCGATCCGCCCAGAAGACGGTCGAAGCATCACCGACTTGAATGCGATTCCGGGAACCATCTCCGAGCAGCATATTCAACGCTTTGGTGTAAGCGTCCGCAGCCACACCGCTCATCGGCGCGTTCTGGTTCTGCGTCTTCCCGTAGGACTCGGACGCCCTGAGATTGAACGCGACCAGCGTCGCACCAGCGGATTGCGCCCCCCATACGCCCTTGATCTTCGAATGTGTCAGCGGTCCTTTCCCTCGTCCACCGGTCACGGGGCAGAAGGGATCTTCCGGATTTGTGGATTCATCCGCTTCGGGCTTGGGGAGAAGATCGTAGAGGACATCGGCAATCGGAGGCTCGCCATCGATGCGGAAGGCCACGAAAGGGTTCTTGTCCTGCAATTTCCTCCACTCGTCCTCCGGCAACTTCTCGCCGATCTTCGTGCAGGGATCGCCGAGGAGAAAGACTTGAAGTGCGTTCAAGGAAGGATGGTCGATTGCTTTCAGTTCTGTGGATAGACGCTCCTTGAAGCTGCCAAAACGTTCCTCGATATCGGAGCGATCGCGGGGATTGGCTCCGAGAGCATATTCCATCTGGTCCCAGAGCAGTCCGGGACGGATGGTCGAGCCGGCGCGCACAGGTGCGATGGGAACCAGATATTTCTTCGCCTTGAGCTTCTTCTCGACCCTTTCCTGGGTGTCCTCGATGCTTACGAAATTTCCGGATTTGTCCAACACGATGAGATATGGAATCTCCTTCCACTGGAATCCTCTCGGTGCAGCATCTCCTTCTCCCAGCTTGGACTTGCGCTGGTAGTAGCCGTACAACGCCTGGAGGATCATCGCAGCACCTCCGCGCTTTCCCAATCGGGAACCCCGATCACACCCTTCGCCATCTGAGCACGAAAGAAGGCTGGTTTCGGATCATTCGGATCCGAGAAGTCCAGGTCGTAGAGCATGAAGCCCAGATCGGGCGACTCCTGGATTGCAGGTGCCAAGGCGTCTGTCGGCTCCACCAACCTGAACGCGCAACTGAACTCGCGGCATCCCAGGTAGGGTTGGTTGAAGCACTGGCCTTTCCGGGCACGGCGCTCGAACATGGCGTGGTACTTGCCGGGGTTCTCGTCCTTGGCCCAGTCCACCATTTCACGGGGATCGAGCAGTTCCTCGGGCACGGGACGCACGGCCTTCACGCGTTGCGGGGGTGGGATGAAGACCAATTCGGCGTGCAGGCGGTAAGCCACATCCCGAAGGAAAAGCCCCGCGCGTTGCTGGCGCACATCCTCGATCAGGATGCCTTCGCTGCGATCGCTGGCCACGGCGCTCACCTCGTTGCGGCGCACCGAAGTCCATCGGATCGGATTCAGGACTTCGATCCGTCGGATCTTCCAGTGGATGGCAGGTTCCCAGAAAATGGCTTCGAAGATGCCCCGGGCCGCCGAAGGGGTGATGACGTCGTAGCTGACGCGTTCCACCTTCATCTCGGGACGCGTGAAGCAGGCGAAGTCGCCGCGCACATCCAGGCAGAAGGTCTTGTTTGTGTACTCAGTCATGGCGGGGATGTCCTCCATTTCATGTTGGGATTCACCATTCCGGCCATTGCCACTGGGGATCCCGTTCGATCAACAGCTGCATGGCGGCCTCGAATCCCTTGTCGCTGGAAAGGCCGCTCCAGGTGATGCGGAGCCTCTTGCCGTCTTCGTCCTCGATTTCCTGCTCCTTGCGGAAACGGGAATCCGACACCAGAAGGTTCGAGAAGACTTCCTTGAAGTCGCTTTTGCGGGCGAGCCGGCGGAGATCGTCGCCGAGAGCATCATCGAATGGGGACCAGCGCGTCCGAAGTTCCCAAAGCGCCTCGATCTCCTTGTCTCGGATCCAGCGCATGAGGAGGATCACGCCGGCCAGGAACTTCACCTGTCCCCGATACAGGTCGCCCACCTCCGGCTTGCGGATCTGCTGCGAGCGGATCTCACCGACGGGATGGGATGCTTGTCCCGCATTGTCGTAGATGCGCATCTGCCGGAGCCGGCGGAAACCGCTCCAAAACACTGCCGTCGCCTTGAGGCGGCGCAAGGACTGGTCTTCGTTTTCACCGAAGAACCAGCGGAAACATTCGTTGTAGCGCACTTCGTCATCGAAGATGGACTCGTTCTTCTTCGATTCGTCGATACGCCCGTGGACCAGATGCCAAGTGATCGGCAATGCTTCCCTCATTGTGAGGATCGTCGCCTTCACATCCTTGAGCGCGACGCGATCCTGCCAGGAACGGCGGTAGTGGTAGGTCCATCCCAATTTGTCGATCCGTTCCTCGAGCTTGCGATGGATCGGGTCGCCGGCTCGGATATCCGAGCTTTCCACGGGATTCTGGCGGTTGTTCGCGGCAGTGATCCGGCGGACGAAGTCCTCTCCAGTCACGCCTTCCTGGATCACCTTGAGCAGGACCACCGGATCCATGTCGCTGTCATTCCCCGCACTATCCTTCCAGGCCCGGAAGGCGTTGAGCGTCTGGGCTCCATTCAAGACGCGGGGCTTGCGGATGCGCAGCACTTGTCCATCCCGGATGGAGACGCCGCCCAATCCCGCGACGGTCATTCCGTTGTGGAGGAAGGGAAACTCTTCGACCGTGCCGAAGTCCGCCATGGAAGAGAACGCCTTTTCCAGGCTGCGGTTGGTGGGGGTGTGGCCCAGCCAAGTCCGGATGTTTTCGGAAAGCATCGCATTGGTCCAGGGTCCGAGAATCTTCTCCAGCGACCGTTGGTGTTCCAATAGCTGCCCAAGCCGGGCGAATCCGATCCACATCTCCCCGTGCCGGCACTCGCGATGCGCGGGGATGGTTTCCATCGCCAGGTCGAGCACATCCTCCTTGAGGTTTTCGACGCGTGCGGCCTCGATTCCCTGGGAGGTCACCGAGACACGCAGATCGACCTTTAGACCATGCTCCGCCAAATCCTCAAGCGCTGCTTCGATGAAGCTCCGCAACCGGTCCAGGGCGCGCTCGATGCCGTCCTTCTCGGATTCCCTGAAAGTTTCTGAAGGATAGGTGATCAACAGGACCAGTTCGCCCTGGGGCAAGTTCTCCGTTTCGGTTCCTGGTTCCGAATCCATTCCTCTCCAATGATCGCGGGGAAGGGAGGAGATCAGGTTTTTCATTGAACTGGTCGAATCCATCCGGGAAGCATCCCCATCCAAAGCGATCGAGAGAAGGCGGAGCAATCCGCTTCGCTCGCGCGCGAAGGATTCGGGGATCGCGGCATATCCATCATCCTCATACCGGACCAGTTGCAGCTTCCCTTGTTCGTATCTCCAGGCATGGACGAAACTCCCATCCGGGAGGACTTGCCGCAGGATCGTGTCACGGACCCCGGGAGAACGAGGATCGAACCCGGAAATCGCAGCCAAATGGTGAATAGCCCATTCAGGAAGATCGGACATGGGGACTCCTTGCTTGGATCAGGTTCCGGCCCAGCGGGTCGACGCGGATTTCAGACGACAAAATCGTAGTCCTTCGCGTCCAGACGCAGTCCGAAGACGTCGTCGTAAAGGTCGGGGACGCATTGAGCCCAGATTCCCAGCGGACCCTCCGGACCTTGGACTTCGGAGATGGATCCCTGATCCAGCAACGCCTTCCAGCCTCGCTCGGGAACATTTACCGTGCAACGTTGCAGGCGGCGCATGAGTTTGCGGTTCGGGCCGAATCGGCGAAGATCTTCCAGAAGCACGCGACTATTGAACCTCTTCGTTTCAAACCAGACGATGACGGCTGTTTGGGCGGCATCGTCGATCAATTTGAACCTCTGTGCCGCTGTTCGAAACTGGATTTGGAACCGCCAGGCGTCGCCATTGGCCAGAAGGGCCATGATGCCCTTCTGGTCGAAGTCCAACTTGCGAAACAGGATCTGGAAATAGCGATGGAACGCTTCGGGCGAAAGTTCGGCGACGGCCTCGGCGGCCACACGGAACATTTCCTTCCCCGCATCTTCCCCCTTGCGCAACAGTCCGATCGGCGCGGGCTTGGGAGGCAGGAACACAACGACTTCGCCCAATCCTCCATCAGGAATCGAACCTTCGCGGTTGCAGCGCCCCGCCGCCTGGGCGATGGAATCCAATCCGGCCATCGCGCGATAGACCACCGGGAAATCCAGGTCCACTCCGGCTTCGACCAGTTGAGTGCTCACCACGCGAATCGAATCGTCCCTTCCCAAATGACCCTTGATCTCGGAGATGACTCGGCTGCGGTGCTCGCCGCACATGAGAGCCGAGAGGTGAATGGTGCCTTTCGGCAAGAGCCCGTGCAGTTCCCGGCAATCCTTGCGAGTATTGACGATGCACAACACCCGCAAGTGGCTCTCCAGTTCCGAGGCGATTTCTTTCCAGGTGCTGGGCTGGTCTCCTTTCGGGTGGTGAACCAAGCGCACCCGGCGCAGCCGGCGCGACAGTTCGTCTCGATCCGACATCAATTCCCGAATACCAGCGAGCCCTTGAAATCCGCCTTGTCCATGAGGGGCCGCTGGACCTCCGATCCATCCTTCCAGCGCTGGCTGCGTGGCCGTGCAGAGTACGACACTGGTCCCGAAATTTTCGACCAATCCCCGCAACCCGGAAAGAACCGGTTTCAGGAATTCCGGTGGTAGCATCTGGGCCTCGTCCAGGATGACCACAGAATCCACCAGGTTGTGCAGTTTCCGGCATGCACTGGTTCGCGCGGCGAACAAAGACTCGAAGAGCTGGACGTTGGTGGTCACCACGATGGGGGCGTCCCAGTTCTCCGTGGCGAGCTTCGATCGCGGCGTTTCGCGATCGGAATCGAGGTTGGAATGGTGCTCGAGGACCGCGTCGTCGCCGAACACGTCGCGCAAGGTCTCAGCGGTCTGTTCGATGATGCTGGTATAGGGGATGGCCACCACGACGCGGCGCTTGCCATGCCGGATCGCGTGGTCGAGGGCGAAGCCCATGGACGCCAGGGTCTTGCCCCCACCTGTTGGCACCGTTAGGGAGAAGAAACCAGGCTCCATCTCCGCGCCGTTCCGACAGTCTTCCAGGATCTGGCGGCGCAAGCGATTGACCGGGGTATCCGAGGCACTGGACTGCTTGGTAGCCATGTATGCGTCGTATTTGGCGCGCAGGTCTTCCAGATCGGCGCCACTGGGACGATGCCCCGCCTTTTCCGGATCCATGAACGCTTCGGTGTCCAGGAAGTCGGCATCCACTAGGCACGAAAAGAGCAGCCGGATCCAGAGGTGGCAGTGTTCCGGGTCGATCTGCTTTCCGCATGGAGAGGTCGTCGGCACAGTGGTTTCCAAAATCGTGACGGGAGCTCCGCCTTGAAGGCTCTCCTCCAAATGCCGCCGTTCTTGCAGGCGTTCTTCTAGACCTCGACCGGTCGCTTCCTCCTTCATCCAGTCTGGCAAGCCGGAATGATGCCCGGCGATCAGGTAGGCCAGGGCTCTACCCGCACCCTTCAGTCGCTCAATGGCATGGATCGCGCCTGCCGCTGTGTGATCGACCTTGCCAGGTCCGCCTTCATCCGCTTCGTCGCGCTCGTACCCGCTGCGATCGCGGATGTATTCCTGAAAATCGGGCTTGTACTTGCCCAGGTCATGCCAAAGACCTGCGAGACCCGCCCAGTCTCCATTCCCGAACGGGTCTGCGAATCCACGGGCCAGCCGCGCCACCTCCCGGAGATGCTCCTCCAGAGGGTGGAGAGCGAAGCCGCCCTCCGTGAGGGGCCTCACATGCGCGATCTTGATCTCATCACCCACGGGCGCGGTCCTTCTCCCCGCGGGCGGGGACGGTTCCTGTTAGGCCCCCAAATGTGGATCCTTCCGTGATCCCTGGCAAACTTGCAGGGAATTCCCGGCCAGATCATCCTCACCCGCCGCAGCGAAGCGCCGAAGGCGCCAGTTCAAGGCATCGGCGGACCCCGAAGTCCCCCACCCGCGCTAGTGCTCCCCCCGCTCGCACTCCCCGCTCTCACGCTTCTTGCTCTGCGCTCCCCGCTCTTCGCCCCGCGGCCAGCGAAGCGAAGCCGCCCTTCGCCCCCTCGCTCTTCGCCAAGCGGCCAGCGAAGCGAAGCCGCCCTTCGCCCCCTCGCTCTTCGCCAAGCGGCCAGCGAAGCGAAGCCGC
>CAYXXL010000007.1:0-23667 GCA_964469025.1 uncultured Fibrobacteria bacterium | reverse complement strand
GGGGTAGGGATCGCCCGCCGCCGCCAGTTCCTTGAAGAGTTTTCGGTTTGGATCCTTCGCAAAGTAGGGGTTCTCGTAGACCCTGGAAAGGGCCGGTGCCATCCCGGATGCCTTGCAGAAGTCCAGGATCGCGTCCGGATCGGTGGTCAGGAAAGCGATCAATTTCAAGGCCGCTTCCTGGTTCTTCGAGGACTTGAAGATGGCCAGGTCGGATCCGCCGATGAACAGTTTCCGACCCGCCGGACCCGCCGGGGGCAAGGCCGTCGCGAAATTCTTCGCGGCCAGCGAACTGCTGGCCCCGCCCATGTCGGCAGGGCGTTCCAGGTACACCAGCTTGGAAGACGTTTCCTGCCAGGTCGCGATCCGTCCTTCGTCGAATTCCGCCGAAACCTGCGCGGTGTTCTTCTCCAGATAGGCCTTCGGGGTCAAGCCGTCGCGGATGAGCCTGACGAACGTGAGCACTCCCTGGATGGACTTTTCGTCGTCGATCAGCACGCTGTCGCCCAGGCTGTTGACGATCCCTCCGCCGTTGCCCACGATCCAGGGATAGATGTTGTGGACCACGTTCCAGTCGTTTTTGCCGGCCAATCCCAGCGGCTCCACCCTCTGGCCGTCGATCACGATCTTGGCATCGCGAATTCTCTTCAACCCGGCGCTGTAGGAATCCCAGGTGGAAAACATCTCTTCCGGCTTCAGCGCCGCTTTGGCCAAAACGTCCGTGCGATAGAAGATGGGCCGGACATCCACGAACCAGGGGAAGGAGGTGACGTTGTCCGAGTTCAAGGGCTGCATGTAGGGCCGTATCGCCAGCACGAAGATGGAATCGCCGCCCTTTTTCGCCAGGAGCCCGTCCAGAGGCAGCAGGCTGCCTGTTTCCGTGATGGAGGCGGTATAGGTGGTGCCCAACTGGAAGACATCCGGCCCCGTGCCGGAATTGGCCGCGGTGGTGATCTTGCTCAGCGCCGATGCCCAGTCCAGGATTTCCACCTCGACATCGATGCCCGGATTCTGGTCCTTGAACCGGGCGAGGATCGCATCCAGGTCTTCCTTGGGCCTGGAGGTGTTCGGCATGGCCCAGAGCCGCAGCACGATCCCGTTGGTCTCACCCTCTTGCGAAGAGTGCTTGCATCCGGAAAGAGCGAGAAGTCCGGCGGTGGCCGCGAGAGCCAAGACGGGCGTGTTTCGCACCATGGACACTCCTTTCAGAGTCGACGAGAAGTCGGCGAGAACTTGAAATCTAGACAGCCCCGTCCCTCTTCCGAAAGGGGGTTTTTTGCAAATCCTGACACCAGCCGTGCCCACAGGCGGCATCCCCCCGCCTGGGATCTTCGGGCCAGCAAATGCATTTTCCAGCTCCTCCAATCCAGAATTCGGACTCGACCGATCACCACAGGAGCGCATGTGTCCGCCAATCCATACGGTTGTTTCGACGATCAGGCTCGGGAATATGTCATCACACGCCCGGATACCCCGCTCCCCTGGCTCAACTACCTGGGTCAGGACGAGTTCTTCGGACTTTGCACCAACACGGCCGGTGGCTACACGTTCTGGAAGGACGCCAAGCTGCGCCGTCTCACCAGGTACCGCTACAACAACGTCCCCTACGACCTCGGCGGCCGCTACCTGTACGTGAACGACGGGGGATCCGTCTGGAATCCAGGATGGAAGCCCGTCAAGGCGAAACTCGACAAGTACGAGTGCCGTCACGGGCTGGGCTACACCACCATCCTGGCGGTGAAGGACGGCCTGGAAGTCACCCAGAAGATGTGCGTCCCTCCCGGCGAAAACCTGGAACTGTGGCAGGTCACCGTCAAGAACACCGGCCATGTCGCCAAAACCCCGAAGATCTATTCCTACCAGGAATTCTGCTTCTTCGAGGCGCTCAACGACATGACCAACTACCAGCGCACCTACAGCATCGGAGAGGTGGAGGTGGAGGGCAACGCCATCTACCACAAGACCGAATACCGCGAGCGCCGCAACCACTACACCTTGTTCGCCTGCACCCGCGACATCTCCGGCTACGACACCTCCCGCGACGTGTTCGTGGGCATCCACGAAGGCCTGCACGAGGCCAAGGTGCCGTTTTCCGGCAAGGCCGGCAATTCCAAGGCCTTCGGCTGGAATCCCATCGGTTCGCACGAGATCCGCCTGGACCTGAAGCCGGGCCAGGGCGAGACCTTCGCGTTCATCCTCGCCTACGTGGACCACACCCTGGTGAAGTTCACCGGCGAGAAGTTCACGGCCCCCTACGTGATCAACAAGACCGTGGGCAAGGCGATCGTGGAGAAATACTCCAAGCCCGGTGCGGTCGCCAAGGCCTTCGCCGACCTCGGGGCCTACTGGGACGAGAACCTGTCCCACTTCCAGGTGCAGAGCCCCGATCCCCACGCCACGCGCATGGCCAACACCTGGAACCAGTACCAGTGCATGGCCACCTTCAACATGAGCCGGTCGGCATCCATGTACGAAACGGGGATCGGTCGGGGCATGGGCTTCCGCGACTCCAACCAGGACCTCCTGGGTTTCGTGCACATGATCCACGACCGCGCCCGCGAGCGCATCCTGGACATCGCCGCCACCCAGCTTTCGGACGGCACCTGCTACCACCAATACCAGCCTCTCACCAAAAAGGGCAATGCGGAGGTCGGCGGCGATTTCTACGACGACCACCTCTGGCTGATCCTGTCCACCGTGTCCTACATCAAGGAATCCGGGGACAAGGGCATCCTGGACGCGCCCTGCGGCTACGCCGACAGGAAATACGGCTCGGACGCGGAGAAGGAAACCCTGCTCCACCACCTGGAGACGTCCATCGCCTACACCATGCGCATGCGCGGACCCAACGGGCTTCCGCTCATCGGGCACGCCGACTGGAACGACTGCCTGAACCTGAACTGCCATTCCACCGAACCCAACGAGTCCTTCCAGACCGCGGGCGACGTGGGCGGTTCGAAGGCGGAATCCGTCATGATCGCGGGTCTTTTCCTCTACGCCGCCCGCGAGCTCTCCGACCTCTACACCTTCCTGGGGCGCCCCGCGGACGCGGACCGCATCGCCTTGGACCGCAAGACCATGCTCGACATCGTGGAGAGCGTGGCCTGGGACGGCGAGTGGTACACCCGCGCCTACGACTCCCAGGGCAAGGTCATCGGGTCCAAGACCAATCCGGAGGGCAAGATCTTCATCGAGAGCCAGGGGTGGGCGGTCCTTGGCGGCGCCGGGGCCGACAACGGACGCGCCCGTCAGGCGTTGGAATCCGTGCACAAGCATCTCTACACCAAGAACGGGATCGTTCTCCAGCAGCCTGCCTACAGCACCTACCATCCCGAATACGGGGAAGTCACGAGCTACCCCCCCGGAGTCAAGGAGAACGCGGGGATCTTCAGCCACAACAACACCTGGATCCATCTGGGCTGGTGCTTGCTCGGCGAAGGCGACCGGGCATTGGAGTACTACCACTCCATCTGTCCTTCCAACAAGGAGGAGCAGATCGAGACCTACCGCTCGGAACCCTACGTCTACGCCCAGATGACCGCGGGCAAGGACGCTCCCTGCTTCGGGGAGGCCAAGAATTCCTGGCTCACCGGCACGGCTGCCTGGACTTTCGTGGTGGTGTCGCAAGGAATCTTCGGGATCCAGCCGGATTTTGCCGGTTTGAAGGTCGATCCCTGCATTCCCAAGGGCTGGCCGGGTTTCAAGGTGGTGCGAAAATTCCGTGGTGCCACCTACCGGATCGAGGTATCGAACGCCAACGGTGTCAGCAAAGGTGTCGCCAAGGTGACCGTCGACGGTGTGCCCATCGCGGGAAATGTTCTCCCCATCCTTCCGGTGGGGTCCGTCGCGAACGTCGTGGTGGAGCTGGGTTGAACCCGTTTCCCCGTTCCAACAAGTGCGGATCCGGGAAAAAACGGCATGCAAACCCTGTCGGGGTGATGGTAACTTGTTACCGCTTCCCGGGTAATACCACCGGGTTGATTCTTAGTCTTTAGGAATCCAAGTTCTAATACTGTCGCCTGAGGAGTCCTTCTCGATGAGAGGTTACAGTCTCGCCGCCCTGTGCATCTTCCTGATCGCCTCGGTTGCTTCCGCGCAAAGCCAGCCTGAGAACCGAGCCGACGCAGCGACGATGGACCCATACCTTCCCATCCGCAACACGGCGCTGCAGTTCGATCTGGGCGTCGACTATTCCAGCGTGCCGGGCTATTTCTCGAGCAAATCTGCAGATACCACCGGCACGACCTCCGGGTCGGACATGGTCAAATTCCAGAGCGCGGGAACCCTGACCCAATTCACCCTTCGCGTCCACCACGGTTTCGCGTCCTCCACCGAAGCGATTTTGGAGATTCCCTACATCCTGGCCACGGGCGACGCGCGCCGTCTGAACCCAAGTTCTTCCGGTGCCCTCACTTCGGGGGGTGATACCTCCGCGAGCGGATTCGGCGATTGGACTCTCGGTTTGAAATCCGCCTACGAACCTTGGGGACTGGGTGGTTATTTCGCCTTGGTGCTTCCGGTCGGCGCCGCCTTGGGATCGGGTGCCTACACGGACGGCGACGGCCAGATCAATTTCGGTGCCTTCTGGGACAAGGTGTTCGGAGACAACTACCAGATCATGACCAATTTCGTCTACGGCTACGATCTGCCGGCCACCAACCGGCAACTCGACAAGCAGGACAACTACAGCTACTACCTCCGGCTGGGATACCTCATCGCCCAGCAGAAGTATCGTCCCTACGTGGCCTTCACCTACAAGGGCTATGGCGAGTACACCATCAACAACACGAATACGGCCCCCGGGTCCGACCAGATGGTGGTCACCCCCGGCATCGATTTGAACCTGACCGGAGACTTCAGTTCCGAAATCAAGTTCGACTACACTGTCGCCGGCACCGGGAACCGAACCGTCACCACCCCTGCGGGATGGAAGATCTCGGCGAATCTGAAATACTTCTGGTTCCGGTTCTGATCCGTTCGCAGTAGCTTTCGACGCCACCATCGCTTTCCCGCAGCGTTGGAAACTTCAGCAGGGAGATGAAGTTTCTTTTTCTCCTCTTGTTTGATGGGATAGTCTATCTTTATCCAACATGTCCAGCTATGGGCGTACCTCATCCAACGCCATCGCCATCGCGGCCCTCCTCGCAGAGCGATGGGAATCCCACCGGAGATTCACTTCCCACGAGGTGTCCAAGGTACGCGGGATTTCCAAGCCCTTGGCCGCGCGCATCCTTGTCCAGCTGGCACAGACCGGACTGGTGGAGGGAACGCCCGGACCGCACGGCGGGTATTCCCTCTCCAGGCCGCCGGATACGATCCGGCTATCCGAAATCGTCGCCGTGTTCCAGCGGGTGGAGTCCGAGGAGCGGTGCGCCTACGGCCCGGGATGGTGCGGGAACGGCAATCCCTGTCCGTTGCACGAGGAACTGACCCGCATGGCGCAGGAACACCTTTCCTTCCTGGACCGCACGACGCTCGATGTCTTCGTCGGTCGAGCCGCGCAACCAAACCCGCCTGCGCCCCGAGTGGCATAGGCAGGCGCGGTCCGTTCTCCTGGAATCGTCGATTGGTAAATTGACGAAGTTCCAGGAGCGCCGCACCAGGACATCAAACCTTGGTGGATCCAGATAGGATGGAATTTGTGACCACGTTGAAGCGTCCATGGTGGGTGAGATCCCTAACTGCGGGCGCCGACAAGCGCATTCCGACACACCCCTCGGAAAAAATCTTCCAGCTCCTGCCATCGATCCTTGTTTTTCTCGCCGGCATGGCGGTCGCCGACCCTCCCGGCGAGGAGGGCTTCCTGCGCGAAGTGCTGGTGCGAAATCCCGCAATCCAGGCCGAAAGCCTGACCGTGGCCGGATCGCGGGAAACAAGATCGGGAGCCAATTCGCTCCTCCTGCCGCAATTGAACATCGCCGCGACGGGGACCAGTTCCACCAACTTCGATGGCACCAGCAACTATTCCGGACAGGGCACGGGAACCCTCACCCAGATCCTTCCCACCGGAGGTACCCTGGAAGGCGACGCCCTGGTGGGTCGCGGCCACGGCCAGAGTCCCGGAGAAAGCACGGGATACGACACGGCCGGAGTGGGGATCTCGTTCACCCAACCCTTCCTCCAGGGATTCGGAAGCGGCTCGCCCACGCTGAACACGGCGACCCAAGCAAGGCTGTCCGAGCGTGTCCAGTTGCACGCGAGCCGGTCCACCGTGCTCGCCACCATCGACGAGGCCCGCACCGCCTGGTGGATGCAGCGCTCGCTGGAGTCGGTGCTGGCCGCCCACATCCAGGACACCACCCGCACCTGGAGGCTCCTGGTCAACGCAAGGCAAAATCTGGCCTCCGGTGCCGGTTCCGTCCTGGACACCATCCAGGCCTTCGCCAACCACCTGCAGGCCCTGAGCGACTGGTTGACGGCGAGGACCACCGCCCGGGCCGGAGCGGTCGACCTGGGAGCATTCCTGGACAGCTCCGAGATCTGGCTGGGCGATCCCCGCTCCGACACCCTGGCCATCGAGCCCCCGGACAGCCTCCTGAGGGAATGGCCACCCGTGGATTCGCTCATGCGTCTGGCCGAGGACAATGCACCCGACATCGCCGAAGCCTTGGCCCAGGAAGAGCAGGCCAAGGCGACGAAGATCTTCCTGGACAACCAGATTTTGCCGACGCTCGATGGCGGTGTCTTCGCCCGCAAAGCCCTTCTGCCCGGGGACGCCACCCCGAGAGGCGTGGTCGGCGGGGTGCAGGTCAACTTCAACTGGAACATCCCGGACGGGGTGAACCGGGCGGCGGCCCGCAAAGCCCTGCTGGACCTGCACAAGGCGGGCATCCAGGCCGTGACCGCGAAGAACACCTTGCGCAGGTCGCTGATCAAGTACCTGGAACTGAGCCGGCAGTACGCCCTGGCCATTTCGCTGCAGCGCCATCTCATCGAGGCCGACAAGTTGCAGCTGACCGCCGACGAGCAGGGGTACAAGGACGGCTCCGTCGCGTGGGCCGACCTCACGGCGGCGCGCAGCTCGTGGCTGGCCGCCGTCGGCACCGTCTGGAACGCCGTGGCCCTGGCGGAAGCGAACGAATCCAACATCGAGTCTTTGACAGGGACCGGTCCGGCTCGGCTGGGCTGGAACTGGGGGGAATGAACATGGGATCGAGATCGTTCGCCGCCATGGCGGCATTGGCCCTCCTGGTCGGCTGCAAGGGAAAGGGCGCGGACTTGGCGCGCCATGTGGTCGCTGGACCCGCGGCGCTGCGCGACGTGGCACGCTTGACGGGAACCGTCGAACCCGCGGACACCATCCAGGTCAAGGCCCAGGTCACCCAGCAGATCATGCACATCCTGGTCAAGGAAGGGGACTTCGTGAAGAAGGGACAGCTCCTGTTCGACCTGGACCGCACCAAGCTCCTGCTCATCCACGAGCAGTTGGTGATCGCCGTCGCCGAGGCGAAGCTCGTCCTGAAGTCCGCGGATCGCAACCTGTCCCAGTCCCAGACGCAGATCCAGAACGGCAGCGTCAGCGCCAACAGCGTCCAGGACCTGGAGATCGCCCGCGACAAGGCCAGGCTGGATCTGCAGAACGCCCAGTTGAACCTGAAAAGCAACGAAAGCGATCTCTCCTACACCCGCGTGACCGCCCCCCAGGACGGACAGTTGATCCGGCTGCCCGTGACCGCGGGGGAGATGGCCATCGCCGCGAACGAGGCTTCGGGAAACGTGCTGGGAGTCATCGCCGACCCCAGCCAGATGAAGGTGGTGGTGGAGGTGAGCGAGCTCGACTATCCGCGCCTGAAGCTGGGGCAAAGTGTGGAGATCTCCACCGAGGCCCAGCCGGACAAATTGATCCAGGGCCGTGTCACCTACATACCCCCCGCCGCGTCCTCTTCGTCCAGCAACGCTTCCGTGATGGTCTTCAAGGTGGAAGTCACCGTGGACCGCCATGCCCCGATGATCGATTTCGCGGACGTGGCGGGGGGAGCCCACCACGGATCCGGAAACCCCGCATGGAAGAGGGATTCGTCGGGGCAACGAGGCTCGGGAAGGGATTCCCTCGCTCTAGGGGGGGGCCACTGGGGCGCCAAGGGTGCTGCGTCGTCGGGTGGCGGCCACTGGAGCAGGGATTCAACCCGCGGGGGCCATCGCGGTGGGCGCCCGGGCGCCAAGGACACCCTCAACACCGCCCTGGCTCCCGGCATGACGGTGAATGTCGATTTCGTCTTCCTGGAGAGGAAGGCCGACGTGACCATCCCCTACGACATGGTCACCACGTCCAAGGACGGATCGAAAAAGATGGTCCGGGTGCGCGACGACCATGGCTTGCACCCGAAGCCCGTGCAGGTGGGTGCCACCGACTACAAGAACTACGAGATCCTGTCGGGTTTGTCCGCGGGCGACACGGTGTACGCCGCCGACGATGCCACGAGCGGGAACGCGAACGGCAAGGGCCCGGGCCACGGCCCTGGATTCTGATGACGGACGCGGTCGTCGAGACCAGGGCTCTGCGCAAGAGCTACTTCCTGGGCAAGGAAGAGGTACCCGTCCTGCACGGTCTGGACTTCGTCATGCCGAAAGGGCAGTACGGTGCCATCATGGGGCCCTCCGGTAGCGGCAAGAGCACCCTCCTGAACATCCTGGGGTGCTTGGACCGGCCCACGGGTGGCGAATGCTTCATCGCGGGGCGGGACACCGCCAAGCTCTCGGAAAACGAGCTGGCCGAACTCCGGTGCCGCGAGATCGGATTCGTCTTCCAGGCCTTCAACCTCCTTCCCCGCCTCACCTTGGAACAGAACATCGAGCTGCCCCTGCAGTACCTGGGACTGCCCAAGAAGCAACGACGGAAAATGACTGCCGAGGCCATGGAACGGCTGGGGTTGGGGGAGCGCGGACGCCACCTGCCCGCGGAGGTCTCCGGAGGACAGAAGCAGCGTGCCGCCATCGCCCGCGCCCTGGTGAAGCGCCCCGCCCTGCTCTTGGCCGACGAGCCCACGGGCAACCTGGACTCGACCACCACGGAAGAAGTCCTGCAGATCTTCGACGAATTGAACCGAGAGGGAAACACCATCCTGGTCATCACCCACGAAAGCGACGTCGCCAAGCGGGCCAGGCTGGAATGGCACATCCGGGATGGGAACATCAGCACCATCCGGGGGGTCTGATGGCGGTGGCCACCGCAGGTTGGACCCTTCCGCTCCAGCTGGCCGTCCAGGAACTGGCCTCGCACAGGATGCGGTCGACCATCTCGGCGTTCGCCGTCTTCTTGGGCGTCGCGGCCTATCTGGTGATGACCTCGTTCTCCCGCGGCATGGAAGAGCGGAACCTCCAGACCTTCCTCCAGATGGGAGGGGCGCAGGTCCTGACCATCGAAACGATGCAGGCCAACGACCCCATCCAGGCGGTGCTTTTCGCGAAATCGCCGGGATTGCACCTCGCGGATTTCACCGCCTTGAAGCAGCGCGTCCCCGAAGTGCAGAAGATGCTGCCCCAGATCTCCAGCAACCTCCAGTTCCGCATCGGCGGCAGGCGCCTGCGAGGAATCGTGCTCGCGCAGGGCTGGGACAATTTCGAGGAGTACAACTACTCGTTCGACTCCTCCGGAGAGGTGAACCGCGAAAACTGGGACCGGGGAGCCGCCATCGCGCTCGTGGGCTCCCGCGTCGCCGACGACCTCCAGAAGGCCACGGGGAAGGTGATTGGTCAGGAAATGTCCCTCCAGAACGGCGGGAGGGTGAAGGTGGCGGGGCTCATCCACACGGACTCCAAGTTCGATCGCCGTTCCTTCGAGATCGACGTCACCATTCCCTGGATGCTTCGCGAACTGGGCACCGACAATCCGGTCATCCCCAGTTCCGCCGTCAAGATCCGCGACATCGACTCGGTGCCTTCCGCGGTGGAGCAACTCAAGCAGGAGCTGCTCTCGCTGCACCGCGGGGTCCCCGACGCCGACGTCACCACCAACGCCGACGCCATGCAGGACAGCGAGCAGGCCATCTTCGTGATGAAGCTGGTGACGGGGATCATCTCCGCCATCGCGCTGGTTTCGGGGGGGGTCGGGATCCTCAACATCCTGTTCGCATCGTTGGCTTCCCGGATCCGCGATCTGGGCATCCACAAGGCCATGGGCGCGACGCCGCGCACGCTTTTCCGGCAGGTTTTCCTGGAGGCGCTGCTCATATCCGGAGCGGGCGGCCTGTTGGGATGCCTCACCGGGATCCTCCCACTGCTTATCGCCCGGAACGCCCTCCCGTTCCAGCCCGTTCTCGGCTTGCCGGACCTGCTCCTGGGGTTGGCCCTGGCCATCGGGATCGGGGTGGGGGCGGGGATCCTTCCCGCGCTGAAGGCCTCCAAGCTCGATCCGGTGGAGGCCATGCGGGCATGAGACAATTTATGTCGTCGTTTCTGGTGGGCTGCGTGGGCGGGTTCCGCGAGATGCGGGTGCAGCCGCTTCGGTCCGCGCTCTCCATGATCGGCGTGGGCCTCGCCATCGCCGCCGTCACCGCCATCCTTTCGATCAACGGGGGACTGCAGGAATACGTCCACCAAGCAGTATCGGCCATGGGCGGACCGGGCAGATTCTCCGTGCGGACGCAGTCCCCCGCCAATCCCGAAGAGGCCTTCGCGGACTCCCGGTCCTTCGGCATGCACACCAGCGACGGCCCCCGTCTCCAGGACGCCCACCAAGGCAAGCTCCAGGCCATGAATTCCGTGAACCAGTGGGCCGACGCCAATTCCGGCGGATTGACCATGACCGTCTTCCTCAACGGTGTCGATCAGGAATACCTGGAGAATTACATGCAGGTGATCCTGCAAAATGGTCGGTTGTTCACGCCGTTGGAATACCGTCGGGGAGACCCGGTGACCATCCTGGGCTGGACCCTCGCCGACCGCTTGACCACCCAGCTGGCCAGCCACGGAAAACCTCTGATCGGGTCGGAAATCCTCCTGGACGGGGTGAGCTACAGGATCGTGGGCAGCTTCACCATGTTCCGCAACGCCGGGTGGCGCTACGCGAATTCGGCCATCATCCCCTACCACACGATGGAGCGCTTCCACATCGGGCCCGCGACCACCATCAACAACATCCAGCTCCAGGCCAGCGACCCCGACAGCATCGAACAGCTCATGACCAGCGTCAACGCCACCATGGAATGGATCCACCGCGGAGCCCAGGACTTCACCTTCCAGATCTTCAACTTCATCCAGGAATTTTCCAGCATGGTGAACAACATCACCCTGCTCTTCTCCTTCGTGGCAGTCCTCTCCCTGGGAGTGGGTGCGCTGGGAATCCTGAACGTGATGCTCGCGAGCCTTGCCGATCGGGTCCGGGAGGTGGGAGTGCAAAAGGCCTTGGGGGCCAAGCCGATGGAGATCGGCATCCAATTCCTGGCCGAATCCATCACCCTTTCCCTCGTGGGAGGCCTCGCGGGAATGGCATTGGGTTCCTTCCCGGTCCTTCTGGGCGACACCTTGGAGGCGGCATTCCATTTTCGCCCCATCCTGGACATCGGGATCGCCTTCCAGGCTCTGGGGGTTACCGTGGTCGTGGGTGTGGTCGCCGGACTATTCCCCGCCTGGAAAGCCATGCGGCTGGATCCCATCGAGGCACTGCGGTACGAATGACGGCCAACGGTGCAAAAAGGCCTTCCGGGGTACTACCCCGGAAGACTTGGAGCAACGGACCCTCTCCGTGAAGCTTGCGGTACAAAAAGGCCTTCCGGGGTAAACCCCGGAAGGCTTGGCGCAACGGACCCTGGACTTCCACTCACCCGGTTTCGGAAGAAGGGTTTGCTCCGTCGCAACGGCGATTTCGTTGATTTAGGTCCGAATCATCCCCGGTGCGTGTCCGCCCGATGCGCAAAGGCTTTCCCGTACGCGGGGTGCGTACAAACATCTCCCAGGTGTCCTGAGATCGAAACGCATTCGCACTTGCATTCACCGGGTGTGGAGGGTATGTTATCCCCAGGGATAAAAGCCGAGTCGCCTTGCATGCGGGGAACGGCGGCTTCGGTGGGCGGTCGGTCGCCGCGGGGATGCACGGGGAATGACCAACAGCGACCTCCGCCCTCCCGCTTTTTCCCAGGCCTACAGCGGCTCGTGCTGGGACAGGCAGTGGAGACTGCCCTGGCCGTAGATGACGTTCCGACAGTCGATCGGGTGGACCTGTCGGCCCGTCGCTCCCTCCAGGCGGCGGATCGCCAGATGGTCCAGTCGATCTCCGAACACAGGGAGCACGATGCCAGCCCTGGAGAAGAGGAAGTTGCAGTAGCTGGCGGGCGTGCGCAAACCCAACTGCACCACGGGGCGCGGCATGGGCAGCGGAATCACCTCCAGCTTGCGCCCCATCGCGTCGCGGAAGGATTTGAGACGACGGAAATTGTCCAAAAGGACGGAGTGGTTCGGATCGTTGGGATCGTCTTCCACCGCGGCGCAGACCAGCCCCGGTGCCAGGAAGCGCGCGAGATCGTCGACATGTCCATCGGTGTCGTCGCCGTCCACTCCTTTGCCCAGCCATAGCACCTGGCGCGCACCCAGGAAGCGCCGCAGGCGCAACTCGATGGCCTCCCGCGAAAGCGAGGGGTTCCGGTTCTCGTTGAGCAGGCATTGTTCGGTGGTGAGAAGGGTGCCCTCGCCATCCACGTCCAGGGAGCCGCCTTCCAAGGTCATGCCGGGAACCCAGCGCTCCATCCGGCGGATCCGTGCGATCCGCGAGGGAACCTGGTCGTCCTGGTCCCAGGGGGGATACTTGCCGCCCCACTTGTCGAAATCCCAGTCGGTGACGGCGATCCGACCGGATTCGCCATCGCGCACGAAGATGGGGCCGGAGTCGCGAAGCCACGAATCGTCCAAGGGGATGTCGTGGATGACGATCTTTCCCGGGAGTCCCTCCAAAGCGGCGAGCATCCGGGTTCGCACGCCAGGAGACCCACCACAGAAATCGACTTCCTCGCCGCCCTCGGCGAGGACACCGGCGAAAGCCCGGAAGGCGCGTTCCACCCCGGGACGGACCGCATCCGGCCACGTCTCGCGGTTGGAAGGCCACCCGAGCCAAGTGCCCCGCCGGGGTCCCCATTCCGCAGGCATCCGAAGCCTGCCGTCTTCGGGCAGGCGCGCGTCGGATGCCGACCGGAAATCCCTGACACGATCCATCAATAGGCGTTTTCGGAGCGCCGGAAGACCAATTGCCAAACGGTCTGGATGCAGATCTTGACGTCCAGCCAAAGGGACCAGCGTCGCAGGTAGTCGATGTCGAACTTCACGCGCTGCTCCATCTTGTCCAAGGTGTCCGTCTCCCCCCGCCAGCCGTGGATCTGGGCCCAGCCCGTGATGCCCGGCTTCACCTTGTGGCGCAGCATGTAGCCGTCGATCTTGCGGCGGTACTCCTCGTTGTGGGCGATGGCGTGGGGCCGCGGCCCCACGATGGACATCGTGCCTTGCAGCACGTTGATGAACTGGGGGAGCTCGTCCAGGGACGTTCGGCGCAGGAAGGCTCCGAACCGGGTGATCCGAGGGTCGTCCTTGGTGGCCTGGTGGACCACCGGGCCGTTGTCCAAGGAGCGCATGGAGCGGAACTTCCAGACTTCGATCTGCTGTCCGGCCAGTCCGTAGCGCTTCTGCTTGAACAGGCTCGGCCCCTTGGAGGTGAATCGGACGGCGGCTGCGATGGCGAGCATCGGCAAGGCCGCCGCCACCAGGAAGGCCAGCGAGAAGACGATGTCGAAGCTGCGCTTGACATACCAGTCGGTTTCGGCATACGGGAGCTCGAAGACGGAGATCGCCGTCAGGCTGCCCAGATGGATCATCCGCGAGTTCACCAGGTTGTAGGTGTAGAAGTCCGGAACCAGATAGACGGAGGCCGTGGTGTCCGCAAGGCGCTGGATGAGATAGCGGGTGCGCTCGGTCGCCGAAAGGGGGAAGGCGAGGTAGATCCTCTGGATGTCCCCTTCCCGCGCCTGTGCGACGAGTTCCTCCAGATCGCCCAGGATCTTGTCCTGGGAAACCGTTGGAATCCTTTCTCCGGCGGGGTCCCGGTCGTCGAACCAACCCGCGACATCCAGCCCGGAGAAGGGCATGGATTCGATGATCCTTCCCACCTCCGCACCTTGTGCGTCCGCCGGGGCGATGGCCACGCGCGATCTGTTCTTTCCGCGGTCGCGGTAGAGCCCCAGCAACAGGCGAAAGGTCGAGCGCCAGGCCAGGAGAACGGCCAGATTGCCCCCGACCCAGATCAGGAACAAGTCGCGGGGGAGGACCATCTCGGGGAGGATCAATTGCAGCAGGAGAGCGAGGATCGCCGACGCGAGGATCCAGACGCACCCCTCGCGGACCAGCTCGTCCTTCAAGGGGGTTCCCCGCCAGGATCCGTAGAGGGAGCAGGGTTCGGCCACCAGGAGATAGAGGATCACCTGGAAACAACCCACGAGGTAGATCGCATCCGGACAGCGATTGGACGAAAGCCGACATGCACCCAGCAGGGTGGCCAGGATGAACGCCGACTCGGCGAAGCGCAGTACCGATGCGAATTTGTTTTGGGTCTGATGGATCAAGGAAGCAGGAATCCGTTGTAGGGCAAAGCCAAGCTAATTCCTCCCCCCTGCTTGCATCGTCTCCGGCGGTGCGATCTGGGCTGGCAGCAAACGACCTCGAAGTCTAGATTTGGACCCTCATGATCCAACGAACCTTCGCCATCGTCAAGCCCAACGCCGTGCGCTCCGCCTTGGTGGGCGAGATTTTGCGCCGTTACGAGACGGCTCGATTGAGGATCGTGGGGGCCAAGCTGATCCACGCCTCCGCGGAGCGGATCGCGGGCTTCTACGCCGAGCACGAAGGGCGTCCGTTCTTTCCCGGACTCGTTTCCTTCATGTCTTCGGGCCCCATCCTGGTCCTGGCGTTGGAAGGGGAGAACGCCATCGAAGACGTGCGCACCCTGAATGGCGCCACCGACCCCGCCAAGGCGGCGGTGGGCACCATCCGCCACGCTTTCGGGCCCACCATGGGCTCCAATGTGGTCCACAGCTCCGACTCGCCCGAATCCGCCTCCCGCGAGATCGGCTATTGGTTTTCTCCCGACGAACTCTTCTCCTACGACCAGAAGAGTTCGGTCGCCGACCAGTGATCTCCACCTGACACGCATCCCACACCGAGGACAACGGATATGAGCGAGAAGAGAGTCTTGATCGTCGGCGGAGGCCTGGCAGGCCTTTCGGCCGCCATGAAGGCCTGCGAACTGGGCCTGGAGGTCGACATCTTCAGCATGGTGCACGTGAAGCGCAGCCACTCGGTCTGCGCCCAGGGCGGCATCAACGGCGCCGTGAACACCAAGGGCGAGGGTGATTCCCCCTACATCCACTTCGTGGACACGGTCAAGGGCGGCGACTTCCTGGGCGACCAGCCGCCCATCCTCTCCATGTGCGAAGCCGCTCCCGCGGTCATCAACATGATGGATCGCCTGGGCGTGACCTTCAATCGCACCCCGGAAGGCTTGCTGGATTTCCGCCGCTTCGGGGGCACCTTGCACCACCGCACCGCCTTCGCGGGCGCGTCCACGGGGCAGCAGCTGCTGTATTCGCTGGACGAGCAGGTGCGTCGCTGGGAAGCCCAGGGCGTGGTGCGCAAGTTCGAAAACTGGGAATTCACGCGCTTGATCCTGAACGAAGAGGGCAAGGCGGTGGGCATCGTGGCCCAGGACCTGACCACCATGGAATTCAAGAGCTTCCCCGGCCTGGCCGTGGTGCTCGCCACCGGTGGGCCCGGCCTCATCTTCGGCAAGACCACCAACAGCACCATCAACTTCGGTTCCGCCACCGCCGCCGCCTACAAGCAGGGCGTCTGGTACGGCAATCCGGAGATGGTCCAGATCCACCCCACCGGCATTCCCGGATCGGACAAATTGCGTCTCATCTCGGAATCCGCGCGCGGCGAGGGCGGTCGCATCTGGGTGCCCCGCAAAAAGGGCGACAATCGGGCCTGGAACGAGATCCCGACCGAGGACCGGTACTACTTCCTGGAAGAGCGTTATCCGCTCTACGGCAACCTGGTCCCCCGCGACATCGCCAGCCGCGAAATCGCCGAGATCTGCACCAAGGAAGGTCTCGGCATCGGAGGTCGCAACGCGGTCTACCTGGACCTGACCCACAAGTCCGAGGAGTACCTCCTCAAGAAGCTGGGCGCCATCCTGGACATCTACGAGAAGTTCCGCGGCGTGGACCCCAAGAAGGTCCCCATGGAGATCTACCCCGCCTACCACTACAGCATGGGCGGGCTCTACGCCGGGTACGAAACCGACGAAACCGGACGCCTGCTCAAGAACTCCCCCAAGAACCAGGAGACGAACATCCCCGGCGTCTACGCCGTGGGCGAGGCCGACTACCAGTACCACGGCGCCAACCGGCTGGGGGCGAACTCGCTGATGTCCTGCATTTTCGCGGGGCTGGTGGTGGGCGAATCCGTGGCCGCCTTGGCCAAGAATTCCAAGACGGCTCCGGCCGCTTCCAGTTTGCTGGAGTCCGAGCGGAAACTGGAGGAGGAATCCTACCGGAAGCTCGCGGCCCAGGACGGGCCGGAAAACCCCTACGTGATCCACAAGGAACTGGGCGAGGCGATGAGCACGTATTGCCTCATCGTTCGCCGCAACGACGAATTGAAGATGCTCCAGGGCATGGTGGACGGGTACGCGGAGCGGCTCAAGAAGGCCTCCAGCCTGGACAAGTCCGGATCGGGGAACATGAGCGCCGTATTCCTGCGCCAATTGGACGGCATGATCACCCTGGCCAAGGCCATCGTGGACGCCGCCCTTTTGCGCGACGAGTGCCGCGGTGCCCACTCCAAGCCCGAATTCGACAATCCGGCACCCTCCATGGAGACCCCCATCACGGACCCGGCTTGGACCGCCTACTACGAGAAGTTCCTGGCCCAATCCCAGACCTGGCTCAAGACCACGATCGCCAAGTACGATCCGTCCAAGTCCAGGCCCGTCATCGACTACAAGCCCGTGGACATGCGCCACCTTTCGCCGGAGCCCCGCGACTACACGGGCGTGGGCAAGAAAGCTTGGAAGAAATTCCTGGAAACGCACCATGCCAACCAGGCCAAGGCCTAAGCGGAGGACATGTCCATGAGCAACACCGTCGAAGTCCGCATCAAGCGCCAGAACAGCCCCCAAGCGCCGGCCTACTGGGCCGAGTTCTCCGTTCCCTACGAGGAGGACATGAACGTCATCTCGGTGCTCCAGGCGATTCGCCGCAACCCCAAGGACAAGTCGGGGAAGAGCGTGGCCCCGGTCACCTGGGAGAGCTCGTGCCTGGAGGAGGTCTGCGGGGCCTGCACCATGGTGATCAACGGGAAGGTCCGCCAAGCCTGTACCGCCCTGGTGAAAAGCCTGGAGCAGCCCATCCAACTGGAGCCCATGTCGAAATTTCCGGTGCAGCGCGACCTGCGCGTGAACCGCCAGCGCATCTTCGACAACCTGAAGAAGGTCAATGCGTGGGTGGAGGTGGACGGCTACCACGACCTTGGGCCCGGCCCCCGGCAGAATCCGGACGACCAGACCACCACCTACAAGTACTCCGAATGCATGAGCTGCGGCTGCTGCATGGAGGTCTGTCCCCAGTTCTCCAAGGTCAACGACTTCGTTGGCGCCGCCGTGTTGGCCCAGGCGAGACTGTTCAACATGCACCCCACCGGGGCGATGCAGATGGGCCCGCGCCTGGACGCCGTCACAGCGGACGGTGGCATCCAGGATTGCGGCTTGGCGCAGCAGTGCGTGAAAGCCTGCCCCAAGAACATCCCGCTGGTGGAAGCCATCGGCCAGTTGCAGCGCGACATCACGCTGGACCGCGTTCTCGGCGCCTTCAGGCGCTGAAACGACGCCGATGGAACTGTTCAGGACCGCAAGCGAAATTCGCGAGTGGTCCAGGGCGCGAAAACGATCGGGCAAAAGCGTGGGCTTCGTGCCCACCATGGGCGCGTTGCACGCGGGGCACGCCTCGCTCCTGCGCGAAGCCAAGAATCGGACGGATTCCGTGGTCCTGTCCATTTTCGTGAACCCCACGCAATTCGGACCCAACGAGGATTTCACCAAATACCCGCGCACCTGGGATGCGGATCTGGAAACTGCGCAGCGCGAAGGGGCAATGGCCGTATTCGCTCCCGGAGCAGACTTCTACCCGGACGGATACCGCACCGTGGTGCAGGTGGCGGATTGGAACTCGTTCTTGGAGGGCCAGATCCGGCCTGTCCATTTCGATGGCGTGACCAGCGTGGTGGCCAAACTTTTCCACTCCGTGGAGCCGGATGTGGCCGTATTCGGGCAGAAGGACGCCCAGCAGGCGCTGCTGATCCGCCGCATGGTCCGAGACCTGGACTTCGGATTGCGCCTGGTGGTGGCCCCCACGGTGCGCGAAAGCGACGGGTTGGCTCTGAGTTCGCGGAATCGGTATCTGTCACCGACCAACCGGGGGCGAGCTGTGGTGCTTTCGCAGGCCTTGGCGAAAGCCGCAGCCGCCTGGGATCATGGATGCCGGAATCCGTCCGAGATCTTGGCTCTGGGTCGGGAGGAGCTGGTCCGGGATCCCCCGGACCGCCTGGACTATTTCGCTCTCCTGGAACCCGACACCCTGCGGGTGTTGGAGGGAGAAACAACCTGGAGAGGCCCAGCCCTGCTGGTCATCGCCGCCAGGTACGGCCAAACACGCTTGATCGACAACGCGGCCCTGGGCGAGGTCTGGTAGGTTCAGCGGATGGGCGGGAGCAGCAGCCGCTCGACGTTTCGACCCGAGCGCAATTCCACGAACCCGGCCTGGGCGGTGTGCTGCGGCGCGATGTCCAGGACCGTGGCCCCTTCCGAGACATGGGCCGTCGCCGACCGCAGGGCGCCCTGCTGGCGACCGCTCAGGTCCAGCACTCGAACCTCCACCACCTGCCCGTCCTGAACGAGACCGGTTGGCAAGCGCAGGCCCTCCGTGGTCCAGGAGACGGCCGAGAGGTGATCTCCCGATGGCAGGATGCCATTGGCGGCCAGGATGCCAATCGATGTGGAGATCCCGGTGGGGGCCATGGTCCACGAACTGGAGACGGTGGCCGTGACCGTCTCACCCGCCACGAACGATTTCCCCAACCCATGTTCGGTGCCGGGTGTCCAGATCGAACTGATGGAGGTTCCCGTTCCACTGAACCCCGTGTAGGTGGCTCCGCTGGTGGCACCCGTGAGCGTGAGCTTCCAGGAAATTGGGTGGCTGAACTGAGCGGTGAGGGTGGTGGAGCCGTTCAAGGCGACGGGATTTGGGGTCGCCTTCAGAGCCTGGGTCGCCTTCACGTTGGTGTCCGGTGGTGTCCATTTGTTCTTCAGGTCGTCCCAGACGTTCCAAGCCAAGCCATCCATGGCCAAAGTTCCCAGCAAAGCCAAGGACTGTGCGTAGTAGTTCTTGTTGGGGGCAGCGGCCGAGGTCGTATCCGAGCTCGACGAGAGCACGAAATAGTTGTGGTTTATGACGCCCGGCTTCAGAGCGTTGAGGCTGCCGCTGGCGGCGGCAGTCCCCGCGGCGGAGGAATCGGCCACGGCCACGGCGGTTGTCCCCCACATCGGGATGGTCAAAGCCCACTCGTATTGGGCATCGGCGTATGCAGGGTTTGCCGTTGCAGTTCCCCAGCCCCACAGCGTGGGGGATCCGGACAAAGTGTACATACCAGCCATATTGGCCTTCACCACCCCGCTGGCCCAAGTGCTCTTGCACCAGGAAATCGCCTGGGTGTGGCTGGGGTACCAAATCGCATCCAACCCGATGCGGTAGGGTACGCGGATGGCGTCGAAGCTCATGTCCCCATTGGAAGGGGTCTCGTTTCCGTTCCCCGGGTTGCCTGCGTTTCCGGACCCATCACACCAGTTGCGCGCCATGCCGTCCTTTGCGAAGGGCTGCTTGTTGAACAGTCCATATTCTGCTGTACGGACGGCGTCCCAGTTCGTGGTTGTGACGCCGTTGGCTGCCCCGAACTCCTTGAAGATCTGGCCCCACCCCGGCATGTGGTAGCTGGGGTTGTAGATGCCATTGGAGCCGTTGTATGATCGAATCAGATTCGACCCATCGACCATATTGGCTTCGATGTTTTTCAAGACCGCGATGGCTTGGGTCTTGTAGGACGGATTGCCATCCTTCCAGTAACCAGAATCCACCAGGGCCGAGGCGAAGATCAAAGCGCCGCAAATGTCCTGGTCCGCATCGCCGGCGAAGTTGTTATCCCTACTCCCAGCAGAAGCCGGACCGATGAACCATGCATAATTGGAAGTGGAGTTAACCCAGAAATTGGTCTGCGTTGCCGCGTAGATCTGGTCAAAAGAATTTTTGTCGTTGAACCAGAGCGCCAGGAGCATGCCGTAGGACTGCGCCTCTGACGTATAGGCGACGTCTCCATTCGGTTTGGTTCCTACGATGATGCCGCCGTTGGTGTTGAACTTGCCCAACCAATACGCCCAGTGCTTCTGGAGCGCGGTTTGCCATCCCTGTTCTGTGGGGTACTTCAGACTGCGTTCCGGGTATGGCAGGATGGCGGCTGAACCGACGGCAGCCCCAAGGCAAAGAACTCCCAACAGAAATTTGAATCGCGACTGGCTCATGGTGTCCTCGAAATCGATCCTGGATTTTCAGGGATCTGTTGTGGAAGCCTGTGTGGACCGGTCCTCTATTTGCCGATCCCCGGAGTTTCGAATCTTACTCTCGCGGCCCTGTTTTCGGTGTCCGTTTCCTCCGGTGAGGCCTTGCCGTGTCCTCTGTTGATTCCGTCGCGGATTGGAGCGGGGACGTTCATCCCAGAATGATGCCGAACAAAAAAGGGCACCCCGAAGGGTGCCCGAAGTTTTTTTCTCGGATGATCCGGAGATCAGCGCGCGACGGCCAATTCGCTCACGAGGCGGCTGTTGGTGCCGCGCACGCTCACCAAGTAGCTGCCATGGCTCAGGCTGACCGGGAGGCTCAGGTTCTGGGCGGTGGCGCCTTCCTTGAAGGAGGCGACCTTGGAGCCGTCAAGCCGGACCACATCCACCTGGGCGGAGGAGCCAGCCACGCTGTAGCTCAGGACCAGACCCGAGCCGTAGGCGACCTTCAGGCCCACATTGGCCGAATGAACACCCTTGATCGCGCTGATCGCGGAAAGGTCTGAGGAGGCGATTCCGTACAACTTGATGTTGCTCACTCCGAAGGTGGTGGGAACGGAAGTGGAATGGATGGCTGGATTGTTCTGGTTCTCGATCTTGATCTCCCAGGAGAGCTTGGTGAGATCGTTGGCGCTCCAAGGTACTGCAGGGGTGTACCAGCTGGGTTGGGCGAGGGCACCCACATCCACGCAGAGGGCTTGCGTTCCATTTCCGCCGTTGATCACTTGGTCCAGCGGGATGCTGACTTCGAATGGCTCCGCGTCGTTGACACTTCCCCGACCGACCTTGAAGATGACCCGCAGGACGTTGGTGGTGTCGAATTTCGCGCCTGGCACCAAGATATTCGCCGCAGCCCCACCGTAGATGTCGAAGGCGATGCCCGTCAGGGCGTTCCCACTGGCCAGATTCTGGAGATCGTAACTGGTGTCGCCCAGACCTGTGGAGCCGTTCAGGTTGGTTCCGATGTCCGCCCAGCCCGAGTAGGGATGGTAAAGGAAATTGGAACCCGTGTCATTTTTCTCCAACTGGGCCGTCAAGAATGCTCCGCCTGCATTGGCCGTGATGATGGGGTTCCACCTCAAGGTTCCGGTGGGAAGGATGACCTTGGACTTGCCCAAGGCAGAGTCCCCGGGGGCGGTGTTGTTGTCGGCAACGGTGTTGTCCGTATCCGTGAAGGCGTACCAGTACCCCCCGAAGTAGTTCGGATCCGTGACCTTGCGCGTGACGCCCATTTTCAAACCCGCCGCATTTATGGTGGCGAAGTCATCGAGGGTCACATACGTGGCACCTGCGCAACTCGAACCAATGATATCGGAGTAGAGGCTGACACCCTTGATCATGATGTTGGTGACCGTGAGGGTGTTGGCGGTAGCGGCAGTGGTGCCCGCCTTGAAGCCGGTTCCCGTTGCGTTCCAGGCAGCGTCCAGGATGGGCTGGATGTTCAGTTCCTTCACCACCTTGGCGATGGAGATCGTCGTGGTCACACCATCGGCGATCCAGCCGACCGTGCCAGCGTAACTGGGGTCGTTCGTCGATACCCAAGTCGGCACGGTGAGATCAAGGGAGGGGTTAACGGTTACCGTGGTGAACGCGGTGGTCAGCGCCAGGGACGCTGGTGAGGTCAGAGCGCCATTGACCGCGGCGACATCGTCCGGATACCCACCTTGGGCGGCGGCGACGGAACCGATGATCAAATGCGTTGTCACACCTGCGGTTGCGGCCTTGATCTGGTACGAGATGGAAGTGGCTTTGCTGAGATCCTTGATGTCCCAGGCGGGGTCAATGGGAATGAGGAACCCTACACTGGTTCCATAGTTGCCAGTACCATCCTGGGCGCTGTATACCAAGGAGTACTGCAGGGAAAGTTCACCGGCGGTGGTTTCCGTCAAACTCGCGGAACTGGCAACGCCTTTGTAGAACGTGGCACCGCAGAGCTTCTTGATCTGGAGCGCATTGGCGCTGGTGCTGTCCAGCGTGACACCATAGGTGGTGGAGATGGCCGGCGTGACGGCCGGAATGGCGATGGGCAGGTCTGCGAAGGCTCCGGTGGCCAGCAGAGAGCCCACCATCAGGCTCTTGGTCAGAAATTGCATGGGAACTCCCCGGTGGTTGGATGTGGAAGACAAAGATGGACGAGTCGGTACGGCAAGGTAAGGTGTTCGCGAGCTTTCTCGCAAGACCTTTTCATCGTTTGTGTCGCAGTTGTGTACGCTGGAGTTCACCAGCGGGGTTGGAAAGATGCACTATTTGACCCGCTCCACGTACTCGCCGGTGCGCGTATCGATTCGGATCTTCTCTCCGTTTTCCACGAAGAGGGGAACGTGGATCTGGGCTCCGGTTTCAAGAGTGGCCGGCTTGAACGGGGTGTTGGTGGTGTCACCTTTCAAACCAGGCTCGCAGTAGGTGATCAGGAGTTCCACGAAGGTGGGGGGTGCGACCCCGATGGGTTTTCCCTCGAACATCATCACCGAGGCGACCATTTCCGGCAGAAGGAACCGCTCGGCTCCATCCATGTGGTCCTTGGTCAAGTCCACTTCCTCGAAGGTCTCTTGGTTCATGAAGTGCCATGTGGTGTTATCCGAATACAAAAACTGGATGGGGAATTCCTCCACCACAGCTTCTTCGAGGCTTTCTCCGGACTTGAAGGTGCGTTCCAATTGGCGCCCGTCCAGGAGGCTCTTGAGGCGGCAGCGCAGGAAGGCCTGGCCCTTGCCCGGCTTGACGAACTCGACTTCCACGAAGACGTAGGGGACGCCCTCGATCTGGACGCGCATGCGCTTCTTCCACAAGTTGGAAGGAATCTGGCCCACTGGATGCTCTCCCGGGTTGTTGGATGCTGAGGGTAAACGAACGGAGGAATGTAGTTCCCCTCTCCCGTTCCCCGAAGACGGCTACCTGCCCGGGTCGGGCGGGTCAGCGGACCGGGGGAAGCAGGATCGAAGAGCGCTGTCCGTCTGGTCCCGCGAGGTCCACGAAGGCGACGCCGGAGCCCGTGGTGGGGGGAGCGAGATCCAGGACCACGTCGCCAATGC
>CAYXXL010000006.1:0-23687 GCA_964469025.1 uncultured Fibrobacteria bacterium | reverse complement strand
GAATGGCCCCCAGGGCCGGCATGGGAATGAGCCCCGCCCAGCGACCGGCGACCATCAGGATCACCAGCAAGGTGAGGGCGTGGACCATCCCCGCGATGGGCGTGCGTCCGCCGTTCTTGATGTTGGTGGCCGTGCGGGCGATGGCCCCGGTGGCGGGGATGCCTCCGAACAGCGGGGAAACGATGTTGGCGACGCCTTGGGCCACGATCTCCATGTCCGACCGGTGCCGGCGCCCGGTCATGCCGTCGGCGACCACGGCGGAGAGCAGGGATTCCAGGGCCGCGAGCAACGCGATGGAAACGGCGGGGTTGAACAGCTCCACGAACTTGTCGAAGGGAACCGAGGGGATGTGCGGAAATGGAAGTCCGCTGGGAACGTCGCCGAAGCGGGAGTGGATGGTGCTCACGGGCAGGTGGAAGATCTGGACCAGCAGAGTGGTCGCCAGGATCGCCATCAGCGAGCCCGGCACCTTCTTCGTGACCTTGGGCCAGAGCACCGTGAACGCCAGCGCCACCGCCGCGATTCCCACGGCCCAGAAATTCGTGGTCGGAAGCGCGTGCGCGAAGGTCGCGAGCTTGGGCAGGAAAAGGGCCGGGACCTTGCCGGGAACGGTCAGTCCCAGCAAGTCGCCGAACTGGGTGGTGGCGATGATCAGGGCGATCCCGGTGGTGAAGCCCACCGTCAGGGGGAATGGCACGAACTTGACGAGTCCTCCCAGGCGCAGGAGTCCCATGACCACCAGCATGACCCCCGCCAGCAGCGTGGCGACGGCCAGTCCGTCGTAGCCGTACTTCTGGACGATCCCGTAGACGATGACGATGAAGGCCCCGGTGGGTCCTCCGATCTGGACCCTGGTGCCTCCCAGGGCGGAGACCAGGAAGCCAGCCACGATGGCCGTGTAGAGCCCTTGTTCGGGCTTCACCCCAGAGGCGATGGCGAAAGCGATCGCCAAGGGGAGCGCCACGATGCCCACGATGAGGCCGGCCAGCGCGTCGCGGCGGAAGTCGGCCCAGCCGTAGCCTTCGCGCAGGACGGTGAGGAGTTTCGGCTCCAATCGGGTGGGAAGCAAGTTGGACATGGACCCAAAGTTAGCCGATCCGACAGTCCGGCATGCGCCGGGACCCGCGCAGATCCTAGTTTGTCCGGCGAACTCCACCACGGGCGGGACGGCGAACATGCAGGCTGGGACATCCATTTCCATTTTGACCTTGGGCGCGGCCCTGGCTTGCGCCCAGCCCCCTCCGGAGCGGATTTCGGGATTGGAGGCCAAGGTCGACAGCCTCTCCACCGAATTGCGCACGCTGGAGAAGGTCCTCGCCCTGCGCGGCCTGGACATCGAGCGCGACCGCCGCGCGGTTGCGCTGCAGGACTCCACCTTCGACATTCCGGTGGAAGGAACGGCCGTGCTGGGCGAATCCAAGGCTCCGGTGACGGTGGTCCTGTTCACGGACCTCCAGTGCCCCTACTGCGCCCAGATGGCCCCGGTGCTGAAGAATCTCGAGGCCGAGCACCCCAAGACCCTCCGGATCTCCTTCCGCCATTTCCCGCTCGTCACCATCCACGACAAGTCGATGGAAGGCCACCTCGCGCTCTGGGCCGCGGGCCGCCAGGGGAAGCTTTGGGAGTACTACTTCGCGACCACGCCGAGCTTCCGCTCGTTGACGGATTCCGTCCTCGTCTCCTCCGCCAGGTCGCTGGGCCTGGACATCGCGAAGTTCGACGCCGACCGGCATTCCACCGCGGCCAAGGAAGCGGTGGAACGCGACATGAGGCTGGGCGAAAGCCTGGGCGTGCAGGGCACGCCGTCGCTCTACCTTGACGGAAAGTCCACCCGCAATCCGGGGGACATCGCGCTGGCCTGCGCGAGGTTCGAGGGAACCGCGAAGAAGTAGCGGGCCCCCAAGGCCCCGATCCTCAGCCCTTGAACCGCGCGCGCAGGCTCTGGAAGGTCTGGGAGGCTTCGGTGTCGCGTGCCAGCGACTCCCGCGCGGCTTCCAGTGAATGCGTCACCGTGCTGTAGTCGCGACCGAAGAGGACCCCGATGGAATGCAGCGTGTTGTCGGTGAGTTCGTGGATGAGGAGCATGGCCAATTGGCGCGCGGCGACCACCGGGCGCTTCCGGGTGCGCGAACGCATCAAGGCGATGTCGATCTGGAAGGCGTCCGCCACCGCTTGGGCGATCGCACCCGGCGAGGACGAATTGCGCCGGTTGCGCAAGGCGTCGCGGAAAACGGCCTCCGCGGTGGCGCGATCCACCTTGCCTCCGCAGATGTCGCTGAAGGCGCACAGCTTGAGCAGGGCACCCTCCAATTGCCGGACATTGCCTGTGAACTGCTCCGCGATCAGCTCCAGGACGTCGTGGGTGACGTCCCAGCCGCCCTCGTTGGCCTTGCGACGAAGGATGGCGAGGCGCGTATCCTGGTCCGGTGCGCCCAGATCGGCGACGAAGCCGGATTCGATCTGGCGCAGGATCTGCCTGTCGAAGTGCTGGACCTCCGCGGGTGGCCGGTCGCAAGTGAGCACGATCTGCTTTCTTTGGCCTTGCAGGGCACCCATCACGTAGACCATCTGCTCGCGGAACCGGGGCTTGTCCACCTCGCCCCCGAAGAACTGGATGTCGTCCAGCAGCAGGACGGAGGCGTCGCGGTAGATGTTGTGGAATGCCTTCAGATCCCCTTTGCGCGCGACCTCCAGATACTCGCGGGCGAATTCCTCGGAAGTCCGGTACACCACCTTGCGGGCGACGTCGTGGCCAAGCACGAAATGCCCGATCGCGTTCATCAGGTGGGTTTTCCCCAGGCCGGTGCCGCCCACGAGAAGCAGCGGGTTGGCGCGCGCACCGCCGGGCTGTTCCGCGACTTGGTGCGCCACCGCCATGGCCAACCGGTTGCAATCGCCCTCCACGAAGCTGTCGAACGTCATGCGGGGAGCCAAACGACCGGCCTCGCGGCGAATTCCTTCGGCCTGGACCTCCTGCTTGGCCGAAACCAAGCGGGAAGCGGGCGACTCCGGCGTCCTGCGAGGGGCTGGGCCCCGAAGGATGGGCTCGGAAGGCCCGGCCGGGTCCAAGATGATCCGGACCAGGACGTCGGCTCCCACTTCTTCGCGAAGGACCCTCTCCACCAAGCCCTTGTGGTGCGTGTGGACGAATTCCTTGGCGATCAGGGTGGGCGCCAGGATCTGGAGCGTGTCGTCTTCCCATTCCCCGCTCTTCAGGGGGGCGAACCAGGCGGCGAATGCGGCGCGACTGACCTCGCGGGAAACGCGCTCCAGACAGGCCTGCCACAGGCGGCTGGAATCCGATTGAATCAACAGGGAGTTCACATTAATCCACACAAAGAAGGACGTGCCCCCAGCATTCCGCAAGTTATCCCAACGCCTGCCAACAAGTTATCCACACAGGTTGGGATGTGAACCAGTATCCGCAGGGGAACAGGCCTCTGGATGATCTTTCGATCCACAATACCCCACAGGTCGGCATTGCCGGAACAGGCAACTCCCGGAATATAACTCCTTCGAACCCGTCAACCTGGACCGTTTGGAACGCGGATGTTTCGTTGCCCTGGAGACGGCTTCCCAGGCCCTTCTCCGCGCCATCGAACCGACCGCGAACCGGCCCTGATCGACAGGATCCGTCCTGCCCGCGATCCTCGCCGCGGAGGGGCCTCCGAGCTAGGTTTGGACACCCATGGACACAACGCGCCAAAGGCGGTTTCGGGAGGACGGGAACGGATGGTGGAAGGGCCCGGTCCGACCCCTGGTCCGGGTGGCCGATCTCGTCTCCGTCCTGCAGGCGACCGGAGATCTCGCGGCGGTGGTCCTGGCCTACGCTTTGGCGAGCCGACTTTGGCCCATCCTCACCGGGTTTCCGGGGATGGCCGCGCTCAGGGAAAACATCCCACCGGGGAACTACACCATGAACGCCCTGGTCACGGCCTGCCTGCTGGCCCCCGTGTTCCATTCCATGGGTCTCTACGAGGAGCACCACAGCCTGCTGAACATCCAGGAGTACCGCAACATCCTGCGCGGCTGGTTCCTGACCATGCTTCTCACCGTCCTGGCCGTGGCCACCATCGAGCGCAGCTTCCAAAGCCGGGGCATCTTCCTTTCCGTCTGGTTCCTCCTGCTCGCGCTTGTCTTCTTTTTCCGCTTCTCCGTCTATCGGCTGGGAATCTTCCTCCGACAGCGGGGATGGCGGGACCGCCGCATCCTCATCTACGGGGCCGGCGAGACCGGAAAGAGTCTCCTGCGCATCCTCCGTCGTTCCCCGAAGACCGGCCTGGAAATCGCCGGATTCCTGGACGACGACGCGACCCTCCACGGAAGAACCGTGGAGGGCACCGAAGTGCTGGGCGGAGGGGTCGACATGAAACGCGTGCTGGAACAGACCGGAGCCAGCGAGATCTTGGTCGCCTTGCCTCGAACCAACCGCTCCACCCTGCTGCGCATCGTGGAGCAGTGTCGACGCAACGCGACCCCCTTCCGGCTGGTGCCCTCGCTCTTCGATATCGTCTTGCAGCAGGTCGAAGTCCTGGACATCGGCGGCATCCCCCTGATCGGCGTCCGCACGCCCGGACTTTCCCCGGCACGCGCGGCCGTCAAGCGCGCCATCGATCTCGGCGCTTCCGGCACGGCCCTGCTCTTCCTCTCGCCGGTTCTTGTCCTCCTGGCCGCGGCGATCCACCTGGTGGACGGGCCGCCGGTCCTGTTCTCCCAGCGTCGGGTGGGGCGGGACGGCCTCCAGTTCCGGATGTTCAAGTTCCGCACGATGCGCACCGACGCCGCCACCTACGCGAACGCGCCGACGGACCAGCGGGACAAGAGGGTCACCACCCTCGGGCGGTTTCTGCGCCGGACCAGCCTGGACGAACTTCCCCAACTGTGGAACGTGCTGCGCGGGGACATGTCGCTGGTCGGACCCCGGCCGGAAATGCCGTTCCTGGTAAAGTCCTACGACGATCTCCAGCGCCAGAGGCTGGCGGTGAAGCCTGGCATCACGGGCCTCTGGCAGGTGAGCCCGGACAGGGCCGAACCCATCCACGCCCACATGGACTACGACATCTACTACATCCGCCACCAGTCGCTGCTCCTGGACCTCGCCATCCTCCTGAAGACGGGATCGTCGGTGGTGCGCGGCAAAGGGGCGTATTAAGGCTCGAACGAGTCGCGCAGGGCGGAGCGCCAGTCGGGGAGGCGCAGGCCGAAATCCGACAGCAGTTTGGCTTGGTCCAGGCGCGAATTCAGCGGACGCTCGGCCTTGGTGGGGTAGGCGGAGGTGGGGATGGGCAGCACCGATTTCAAGACCTGCTCTTCCCGGCGCGGATCGTCTTCGAAGATCGCGCGGGCGAACCCGTGCCAACTGGTCTCGCCGGCGGCGGCCAGATGGTAGACGCCGGACTGGCCTTGCCAGCGGGCGATGGCGCAGGCCGTGGCCTCGGCGATGTGGCGGCTCCAGGTGGGAGCGCCCACCTGGTCGTCGATGATCTTCAGTTGCTCCCGTTCCCGCGAAAGCCCGAGCATGGTGCGCACGAAATTGCCCCCCCGCGTTCCCCAGACCCACTGCAACCGGAAGATCAGGTGCTGCACGCCGGTCGATGCGATGGCGAGGTCGCCCTCCAGCTTGGTGGCGCCGTAGACGGACAGGGGACCGGTCGGGTCGGACTCCTTCCAGCGCCCCTCCTTCCGCCCGTCGTACACGTAGTCCGTGGAGTAGTGCACCATCCGAGCGCCGAGGCGAGCGGATTCCTCCGCCAGCACGCGCGGAGCCCCCGCATTGATGCGGCGGCACAGTTCGATTTCGTCCTCGGCCTTGTCCACCGCGGTGTAGGCCGCGGCGTTGACCACCAGATCCGGCGCGGCATCGCGCACGAGTGGGCGCAGCGACTCGGGATCGGAGAGGTCGATGTCCGGGTGGTCCACCGCGACGATCTCTCCCAAGGGAGCCAAGGTGCGCCGCAGCTCCCAGCCGACCTGGCCACGTCGTCCGATGATCAGGATCTTCCTGTGTCCGTCCATCGCCACCGAGTTAGAAATCGCCGCCGGACCGGTCACCGCCCGAGGCGCCCCAGGATCTCCCGGGGAAGCGCGCGCAGGAAGCGGAGATTGGTGGAGACGTACCTGGGTCCCAGCCTGCGCGGTTCCTGGACCAGGCGAAACAGCCACTCCAGGCAGAGGGAACGGGCCAAGCGGGGCGCGCGTCGGCGGTGCCCCACGTGGATCTCGAAGGCGTTGCCCACGCCCAGGAAACAGGCGGGGACATTTTCCATCTTGTCCATCCAAACCTCCTGGCGGGGACATCCCAAGGCGACGAACACGAGTCGGGCGCCGCTCTCGCGCAGCAGGTCGAGATGCCTCGGGCCGTCCGCCTCCAGATCCGCGCCGAAGGGGGGCGCCAGGGAAAGCACGACCTCCAGGGACGGATGTTCGAGACGTATTTTGTCCACGGTCCGGGCGAGGATCTCCGTCGAGGACCCGAACAACGCCACGGGCAGTCCCGCTTCCCGGGCCGGGCCGAGCAGTTCGGGGAAGGCCGACATCCCCTCCAGCCGTTGGGACCCGCCCAGCAGCCGCACCAGGGGCATGCCGTCGGGGCAGACGAGATCCGCAGCCTCCATGGCCTTGCGCAACGCTTCGTTGCGGCGCGATTCCACCACCATGTGGACGTTGGCGAACAGGACGCGGGTGGTCCGACCCGCACGGGCCAAGGACAGGATCCGTTCCAGGAATTCCTCGCGCCTTCCGGCGTCCACCCGAGCGCCCAGGATCCGATCCCGTCGGATCATCCCTTGCCGGCGGCATCTTCGCCGCGCTCCAGCAGCTCGCGAAATTCCCGGGCGTCCTGCGCGCCCAGCAGAGCCCGCAGCAAGGGGGCGGAGATGCGCGCCACCGAAGCCAACGCCCGGATGTGCAGCGAGGCCGCCGACGGCGGCGACAGGAGGAGGATGGCAAGACGGACCGGAGTCCCGTCGGGAACCGGGAAATCCACGCCTCCCGGACAAACCGCCGCGGCGGCGCAAAGCCGGGGAGCCGACTCCAATCGGGCATGGGGAATGGCGATCCCCATGCCCACCGCCGTGGACATCTTCGCCTCGCGCTCCGACACGGCGGACAGGATCCGGTCGCGATCGTCGAGGCCGTGCGCGGCGCACAGGGAGTCCACCAGCAGGGGCAGCAGTTCCGCCCGGGTCCCGACGTCCACTCCGATCCGGACCGCCTCGCGGGGCAGGTGGTCGGACAGGCGCATCAGAAGTCGGCCCCCAGGCTCCAGTATTGGATGGACCCGTCGATGGGCTTGGGCTGGACGTTGTCCGGTGTTCCCGCGTGATCGGTCAGCGCCCAGGCCTCGCTCCAGCGCAGGATGAACGCACCCAGGTTCATTCCCAATCCCCATCCCAGGCCGACCCCGCCCTGGTCCACCACCCGACCGGAGGTCCAGGCGGTGCCGGCGTCCAGGAACACCGATCCCATCAGCCAGTGCAGGGGCGGAAGGATGGCGCCGAACCGGACCTCCTCGATGAAGGGGAAGCGGTACTCGATGTTGGCCACCATCTCCTTGTCCCCGCGGAACTGGTCGTATCGGTATCCGCGCAGCGGCACGTCCAGGTCAGAGAAGTAGAGCTGGTCCACGCCCACGCCCGAGTTCGCCTCGTTGAAGTGCCAGTTCAAGGTGAAATCGTCCCCACCGAGGAGGAAACTGTGGGGATCGGGTGCGCCCGCCCGGAAGGATTCCCCTCCCGCGACGCGAACCGCGAGACCAGAAATCTTCCCCGTGGGGAAGTAGCCGCGGACATCCGTCTTCAGCAAGGCGTACCCGTAGTCGGGGCGCAGGAGCGGAGGCATGTACGTCGCGGTGAAATTGGCCCGGAAACCGTCCCACGGCCCGGTGGGGCCCCAGAGCACGTTGTCGAAGACCCATTCCCCCGAAGCCCGCAACCACTGCAAGTCGCGGTTGAAGATCGCGCCCACGGGATCGTCCACCAGATCGCCGTTCGCGTCGTAGGCCTTGGCCGTGCGCTGCACTCCACCCCACTCGAAGGACGCGTCCACGCGATGGAAGATGGAGAACGGGTAGACGACCGTGCCCATTGCCCCGTAGAGCTGGTCCTCGAAGAGGGTGGTGTCCTGCGTGTTCTGCGAAGGGCCCGTCGCGAGGATGTCCCCCGTGAATGTGCTGGTGTGGTAGACCGTGGCGAACAGGTCCGCCCGCCAGGGAAGCCAACCGTAGCGCAGGAACAGGTTGGCGTCGGTCAGGCTGCCCTCCACGTCCAGCATGGCGTCGATGGTCTGGTCGCCCATCAGGTCGGACAGCGAGAACATCCCCTGGCCGGCGGTGCCGTCGTAGCTCGAGAACCCGAAGGCCAGCGCGGCGTGGTCCAGGCCCCATTTGGCCCGGTAGGGCTCGGAAGCGAGCCTTCCCGAGGAGTCCCTCGCGGGAAGTCCCGCGGGGAATGTGGACGCGGTGTCCACCGAACCGGTCTTCTCCGCGGTGGGTGCCGGAGCGACCTCCTTCTCCGGCGAGGTCCCGAACAGACGGTCGCCGGGTCGCGTGGGATCCGGGGGCGCGTGCAGGCTGTCGCGTCGGATCGACTTCGGGGAATCCTTCGCCGCCTTCGCCGAATCGCGGTCCAGGGTGTCGAACCGGTAGCTCTCCAGATTCTGTCGCACCAGGGGCCGGAAGATGTCCAGGCGCCCGGAGTCCCCGGTGCGCACGTAGCGGGTGGCAGGAAGGACGGAATCCGGCAAAGCGCGGACGGTGTCGGAGAGGTAGAGGTCGAAGGACCCGCCCTCGAACAGGGAGAAGACCAGTTGGCCGCCGTCGCGGGAGAGCTTGGGCCCTTGGACACCGGTCAGGAGGTCGGTGGCGGGTCGGGCCGGGGAGCCCGGAGCCAAGGGGTGTTCCAGCAGGTAGACCTGGGGAAGGCCGCTTTGGTCGGACAGGAACGAGATCCTGGAGCTGTCGTCCGAGGCGCCGCCCCAGGAGGGGCGGGTCTCGTCGCCGGAACCCGCGGAAATCCGGCGGCGTTCCCCCGTGGAGAGGTCGAGGATCCAGATGGACCTTTGCGCGCCGATGTTCCCCGCGGGATCCGCCTCCGAGGACCATGCGATCCAGCGACCGGAGGGCGAGAAGGCGGGCTCGTCGTCGTCCGGGGCGTCGTCGGTGAGACGCTGGACGGAATCCGTCACAAGGTTCCACAGCCAGAGATCGGCCCGTCCGTCCAGCAGTCCGCGGAACACGATCTTCCTGCCGTCCCTGGACCAGTCGGGATTGGACAAGCCGTCGAATCCGGGATCCAGGCTCCGACGAAGCCGCCCGTTGCGGGCGTCCAGGATGTGCAGCGCGTTGGAGCCGTGCGTCTGCGCGGCCACCACGATCCTCCTGCCGTCCGGCGACCAGGAGAGTCCGCTGGTGAAGGGGCTGAAGGATTCGTGGGTCGTGGTGCCGCCGCCCTCCAGAACCCGCCTGGGCTTTTCCCGGGGAAGCCCGTCCAATTCCCCCACGTAGAGGCCCTGGCGCGCGCCGCGGTCGGAGAACCAGGCGACCTTGGACCCGTCCGGGCTGATGGCCGGCTGCATGTTCCAGAAGCTGCCGTCCTCGCCGGCCCGGGTCAGGATCCGCGCCACCTCGGACCCGTGCTGGCGGAACCCGAGCTCGGGCCAGTAGTCCCATCGCAGGTCCCGGATCCACTCCTCTCCGGCATCCCGCAGGCTGACCTTGGTGACGCGCTGGAAAGCCCTCTCCATGTCGTGCCCGCGCAGCGTCTCCTGCACCAGCTTCCGCACCGTTCCCGGACCGAAGGTCCGGTCGCAGTAGTAGAGGAAATTCTGTCCGGCCCGGTAGGCCAGGAATCCCTGCATGTCCACGGTGGGCATCGGGAGGTACCCGGAGGTCACGGCGTCCATCAGCCACATGTCGCTGGGAAGGTCCCACCCGTCCAGCGAGACGTATTCGGCGAGCCCTTCGGTGAACCACAAGGGCATGCGCGTGCGCATGGCTCCGGCGATGGCCGAACCGCTTTCCTGGCGCATGGCGTCGAACATGACCGCGTGCACCATCTCGTGCGCCAGGACGTGGTCCAGTTCGCGGTAGGAGCCTTCGAAGGGGACCACGATCCGGTTCCGGAAGATCTCCGTGAAGCCGCCCACTCCTTCCTGGAGGATCTCGTCGGTGACGTTGGTCTGCTGGAACTTGGGATGGCTGTCGTAGAGGAGGATGGGGACCCTCTCCTCCAGATGCATGCCGGTCTTCTGCACCAGCCTCGCGTAGAAGCCCTCCAGGCTGTCCACGGCGCGCTGCGCGATGGCCTCGCCCCCTTGGGCGAAATAGACGTCGAAATGGCGCGTCCTTTCCACCTTCCAGTGGAATTCCCCGTACTGCACCTTGTTCTTCCCGAACTGGGCGAAGACCGGGGACGACAGGCCCAGGCAGGCGGATGCGGCGAGCAATGACGGAATCCGCCTCACGAGGGCGCCTCCTCCCGCAGAGCGAGCGCGGTGGCGGAGGAGATCCCCGCGAACCATTCCGGATCCCAGCGGTCCGAACGTGGAACCGCGCCGAGCAAAGCGTCGAACACCTGCCATGGCAACTGTCCCGATGCCAGGGAGCCGGTGCCGTCGTGCCCGTAGCCCCATCCGCCGGACACCGCGGCGCAGGCCACCCGCCATGGTTCGGCCCCCGCGCCCATGGGGAAGACCGCGGGAACCGTTTCGCCGTCCCAGGCGGAAAGGATCCGCACGAGCTCGGGACCGTCTTCCTCCAGGTCCATCACCACTCCCGCCCATTTGGCCACCTGGGCGCCCGAGTCCGCCGCCTGGGCGCGCAGCAGCGAGATCTGGTCGGCGATCTCCTTCCCCTCGACCGCCTCGAACACGTGCCGGGAAAGCACGATGCGCAGCTCCGGCGCACGTCTTCGCGCCAGCGCCAGGAGAGGTTCCAGATCCGGCGCGTCCGATTCGAGGTCGAGGGCGTCCCAACCCCGAATGGCCAAGATCCGTTCCAACGCCTCCTGCCTGTCCCCCGCGTCGGGCCACATTCCCCCGTCGCGGCGACGGCGCAGGGTGGCCAGCATGCGAGCGGCGGGGAAGGCGCGTTCGGCCTCGCGCACCCGATGCGCCCATTCTCCAGGATCGACCAGATCCAACCGGATCTCCACGCGCCGAGCGCGCCGCCTGGCCGAAGGAGTGAGAGGGAGATCCTGGGGGCGACCGGCCAGGGCCAGGATGGCAATTGGGTCCGCAGCGCTCATCGCGGGAAAGCCTACAAACTGGGGACTCCCGATGTCCTGGGGATTCCGCGGGAGGGGGGGTGCCGGGAAGTAGGTTTGCGGGCAACGTGATCGCGATCACCATGGCCGGATGGCTGTTTTGCGCCCAGGCGGGAGATACCCTGCTGGGAAGTCGGGGACTGAAGGCGTTCGAGGAAGCATCGAGCCTGTCGCTTTCCGGACGGCATCGGGCCGCGGACAGCTTCGCCCGCTCCTGGGACGAAGGCTCCGAGCAGGAGAAGCTTCTGCTTTCGGCCACCGTCGCCCTCTCGGCCTTCGCCGATCTCCACGATCCCTCCCGCTTGGAGTCCGCGCACCGCTCCCTGGACCAGCTCTCCCGACTGGTTCGGTCCAGGACGGATCCCCGTTCCCGTCTGATCGACGCCATGGCCCTCTCCCAGGCATCCTACCTGGCCGCGCTCGAAGGCCGGGACCTGGCGTCCGCGTTGGACGGGCGCTCGGCGGCTTCCGTCGCCCAGGACATGATGGACCAGGGCTGGGACAGCCCGGAACTTCGAGGGATCGTCGGTGGGTATCTGTTCTGGAAGTCCCAAACCCTGGGTCCCTTGGGCAGGTTGATCGGGGGCGATCAACGCGATCGCGGATTGCGTCTCACCCAGCAGGCGGCGGCATCCCGGTCGCCGTTTCGCGAGGCCTTCCGGACATCGTTGCTCTGGATCCGGTACGAGCGAGGCGATTACGCCGAAGCCCTTCGCGTGGTCCAGGAGGCCCGGGCGACCTGGCCGGAAAATCGGCTCTACCGGCAAGCCGAAGGCGATGTCCTTTTCCGGCTGGACCGCCTGCCCCAGGCGCTGGACACGTACCGCGCGAGCTTCCGCGAGTACGAGGGGCTGGAAGTCCTCCCGGTCGGCCGCCTTTCCGCGGCGGGGAACCTGGCCCGCATCCAGGCCGCGATGGGTCGGCCGGATTCCGCCAGGGCCTGGCTGGACACCCTCGATGCGCCGCGCTACGGAAAGGTCCGCAAGTGGCTCCCCGCGTCGCTCGTCCGCGACCTGGTGCCCGTCCGACGGAAAATGTCCCACCCGTGACCGGCTTCGACTGCGATGTGGCCGTGGTGGGCGCGGGCACGGCGGGCTGCGCGGCGGCCCTCGCGGCGGCGCGGGCCGGACTGCGGGTGGTGCTCCTGGACAGGCGTGCCGCCGGGCAGGTGGGAACCAAGGCCTGCGGCGACGCCATGGAGGAGAACGAAATCCGTTGGACCCTGGCGGTCCTGGGAGTGGACCTCCTGCCCGCCGTGCTCCGCGGGAACCTGGGTGCGCGCATCTCCACATCGGACGGAAGGGACCATCTGGTGGTCCCGTCCGAAATCACCCCGCGCGCCATGGTGGACCGGCCCCGCATGGGCAGGATCCTTCTGGAGGCCGCGATCGCGGCGGGGGCGGAATTCCGCGGGAACGGCAAGGTCCTCGATTGGATCGCGGAAGACGACGCCATCGTCGGTGTTCGCACGGAGGATGGCGTCCTTCGGGCGCGTTGCTGCCTGGATTGCAGCGGTGCGGCCGCCGGGCTGCGCCAAAAGGTCGCCGTGTCCGGACCCTTGGAAAAGGAGGTGGGAAGGGGACGGCTCGCGTTCGCCTACCGCGAACTGGTGAGAACCTCCACCGGAAACCTCCATCCGGACGAGATGGTGCTGACGTACGATCTGGCGGCCTCCAACGGGGGGTACGTCTGGTACTTCCCCAACGGACCGACGAGTCTGAACGCGGGCATCGGAGGGACGCCGTCGGCGCGCCCGTGGGCGAAATGCCTGGAGGAGCATGGCCGGTCCTGGGGCATGCGGTGGGAGCGGCTTTCCTCGGCAGGCGCTTTTCTCCCTGCACGGACCTTCCTTTCCTGCGCCGTCGCCCCGGGCTACGTCGCCTGCGGAGACGCCGCTTGCTGCGTTGGGCCTTTGGATGGAGCCGGCATCCACTCCTCGCTCCTCAGCGGGTATCTGGCGGCATTGCAGGCGACCCGCGCCTTGAACCAGGGCGGAGCCACGCTGGAACGCCTCTGGGGTTACCATCGCGCCTATCTCCGCTACTGCTGGAACAGCAGCATCGTGGACCACGGCGCGGGGATTTCGGCGCAGGAAGCCTTGCAACCGCTCCTCCAGAATCTTCGCCAGGAAGACTTCGACGCCCTGGTTCGGATGGCGGACTCGCGCACGGTCACCGCGCTCTACTCCACATCCTGGCGATCGGCGGGCCCGCTCCTGCGACTGGTGGGAAAACTCGCCACCCGGCCTCGACTGATGTCCCGGATCGCTCGCGCCTTCTGGTGGATGTCCAAGCTGCGAGCGCACCTCCTCGCCTTTCCGGAGAGTCCCGACGGTCACCCGGCATGGGAGAGGAAACTGAACCGGATCCTGTCCGGGGCCGGGGTGGTCTGAGATCCTCCGGGATCAATAGTCGATCGGAACCGGCGTCGTCCGGGTCACGATGGTCCCGTCCCCGAGTTGTCCCGATCCATTGTATCCCGTTCCCCAAAGGCTGCCATCGGTCTTGAGGAACACGCTGTGGTATCCTCCCGCCGCGATCGTTTTGACGGAGGTGGCCACTTGGACCGGTGCGGAACGATTGGTGGTGGTCCCATCCCCCAGCTGTCCCTCCCCATTGAAGCCAGTGGCCCAAAGCGTACCGTCGGTCTTCACGATCAAGCTGTGGAGGAATCCCCCCGCGATGGCCTTGACGGAGGTGGCCACCTGGACCGGAGAGGACCGGTTGGTGGTGGTCCCGTCGCCCAGTTGCCCCACCGCGTTGTATCCGGTGGCCCAAAGCGTACCGTCGGTCTTGAGGATCAGGGTGTGGTAGTACCCGGTCGCGACGGCCTTGACGGAGGTGGCCACCTGGACCGGGGTGGACCGGTTGGTGGTGGTCCCGTCGCCCAGTTGCCCGTAGGAATTGTTTCCCGCCGCCCAAAGCGATCCATCGGTCTTGAGGATCAGGCTGTGGCCGTAGCCCACCGCGATCGCCTTGACGGACGTGGCCACTTGGACCGGGGTGGAACTGCTTGCGGTGGTTCCGATGCCGAGCTGGCCGAATTCGTTGTCTCCGGTGGCCCAGAGCGATCCATCGGTCTTGAGGTACATGCTCTGGAACCCTCCTGCCGCGATGGCCTTGACGGACGTGTCCACCACCACGGGCGTGGAGGTGGAGGTGGTGGTTCCGATGCCGAGCTGGCCGAATGCGTTGTATCCGGTGGCCCAGAGCGATCCATCGGTCTTGAGAAACAGGGTGTGGAGGTACCCGGATGCGACCGCCTTGACGGACCTCGCCACGTGGACCGGGATGGATTTGTCCAAGGTGTCTCCGTCGCCGAGCTGCCCATAGAGGTTCCCTCCGGTGGCCCAGAGCGATCCATCGGTCTTGAGAAACAGGCTGTGCTCGTCACCGACCGAAACGGAGAGTCCGGTCGCGGAGAGCGAAAGAAGGCTCAGCAGGCCGGCGTTGTTCGCACGCAGGCTGTCGATGGTCGATTGCAGTCCGGCGATGTTTCCAGCCGGTCCCGGAGGACCCTGGATTCCTTGGGGACCAGCAGGGCCTGCGGGGCCGGCAATCCCGTCCGAGCCTTGGGGACCCACAGGACCGACGGGGCCCACCACGCCAACAGGTCCAACAGGGCCCACCGGTCCGGCCACGCCTTGGGGTCCAGCAGGGCCGACCAGGCCAGCAGTTCCCGCTGGGCCTTGCGGTCCCACGGGACCTGCGGGGCCCACCGCGCCAACAGGTCCAACGGCGCCCACGGGTCCGGCTACGCCTTGGGGTCCCACCGGTCCGGCGGGGCCGGCAATTCCAGCGGGACCTTGGGGGCCGGCAGGACCGGGAATGCCTTGGCCGACCGCATTTGACTGGCACTGCGCAAGGGCCACCCAGGATGCCCCATCGTTCACGTAGGTCACGCTGTCGGCATTGCTGCGCACCACGGTCCCCGCACCGACTCCGGCCGGAAGCGTATCCAGCACACCCGCCCAATACATCGGAAGGTCCAAGCCCGGGGTCGCATTGGTGGTCACCACCACCCGAGGGTCGACGTTCCATTGCCCGTTCGCCGAAGTGAAGGACCAGTCGTCGCTTTCGTTGAACACGTGCTGGTAGCTCTGCTGGTGCAGCCCCCACTGGATTTCCAGGGTCTGGCCCGGAGCCAGCTGCCCCGAGGCGAACCCGAACCGTATGCGGAGGTTGGCTTCCCGGTTCCCGCTTTGCTGCAAGGGGATGGAGGCGATGTCTACGCTGAGGTTCGACGGAGCCCCCTGGCTCACGTAGTAGATGTCGGCGACCAGGGAACCGGCTTGCAGGCCGCTCTCGAAGATCAGGTAGTCCATGGTGGTCTTGGACAGGTTCACCGCGTTCGCGCCCTGGTTGGTGAGCCGGAGGTAGGGCTTGATGGTGCTCGGGTCGGTGCCGCCGGTGGACGACAGGTTGGTCACCAGCAGCTGGGAATGGGAGGCCGCCGCCAGAGCACAGGCGGCGAAGAGGGAACGCAGGTGGGTGCTCATGACCTGGAAGTCCTTTCGAATACGGGTGGGTCGCGGACATCGGCACCGTTCCAGGTGCCGGGGACAATGGTAGAAAATTGACATCGCATTCCGTGGAGGGCGCTTCGGAACGACGACAGCGGATGCTCGGACCGGATTCGCGGGAACCTTGCCCCGACCGCCCCCGTTATCGTAGCATGGGCCCATGCTCGACCTTGCCTTGGACGTGCGACGGATCCCCGTGCGCCTTCCTTCCGGACCCGACGGCCCGGTGGAAGCCATCCTCTTCCTCGCTCCTCCCGACCCGCGCGGATCCCAAGGACTCCTGGGTCGGCTGAACGATCCCGACTCCTTCGTGCCCGCGTCCATGGACGGGAGGATCAAGCTCCTGGCGAAATCCTCCCTGGCCATGTTCGCCTGCCTCGAGCCCCTGGAAGAACTTTCCGAGCTGGAGGAATTCCAGGCCTCGAGCGCCAACATGCGGGTCCGGCTGCGCGGCGGCGCCGTGGTCACGGGCCTGGTGCGCCTGCTCCTTCCCGGCGACCGCAAGCGCCCCCTGGATTTCCTGAACCTCCCGGAAAGATTCTTCCCCTTGGTGACGGAATCCGGCACGGTGGTGGTCAACAAGGACTGGATCGAATCCGTGGAACCCTCGGACGCCACCTGATGGCCACCCTCGACAGCTACCTCCAGGCGCAGCTGGCGCACGGCGCATCCCATTTCCTGCTCCAGGCCGGCCGCGAGATCGTCTTCGTCTTCGACGGGGAGGAACGCCCCATGACGGTCGAGCGCTGCGATCCCGCCGCGGTCGTCGCCCTGCTCTCCGAGATCGCGCCGCCGGACGCGGTCGCCTCCATCCGGGCCAACGGGCCCTTCGAGTTCCTCTACCGGTGCGGAGAACGATCCTTCGCCTGCGCCGGCCACCCTTCCGCCCTGGGCCCCAAGGCCGTGTTCACGCTTTCGGAATCCATCGAAGCCGCGGCCGATCCCGCCTCGGTCGCGGGCACCGTCGCCGAACCCGCGATCCACCGGCTCTTCCGCATCATGGTGGAGCGCAAGGCCTCCGACCTGCACCTTTGCTCCAACGAGCCGCCCATGCTGCGCGAATCCGGCGAAATGACGCGCCTGGAGGGCGAGCCCAGGTATTCCGACGAAGTCCTCCGCGACCTCCTCTTCGAGATCGCGCCGGCGCGCAACCGGGAGGAATTCCTGGAGACCGGCGACACGGACTTCGCCCACGAGATCCCCGGGGTCGCCCGTTTCCGTGCCAACTACTTCCGCGACCGCAAGGGGGTCGGGGCCGTGTTCCGGCAGATCCCGACCGACATCCTGTCGGTGGACGACCTGAACCTCCCCGACGAGGTCCGCCAGCTCTGCTTCCTGTCCAAGGGACTGGTGCTGGTGACGGGGCCCACGGGTTCGGGAAAGTCGACGACCCTCGCCGCCCTCGTCGACCTGGTGAACCGGCAGCGCAAGGACCACATCATCACCATCGAGGACCCCATCGAGTTCGTGCACCCGAACAAGGGCTGCCTGATCAACCAGCGCGAGGTCCGCATCCACACCCGCACCTTCTCCAGCGCGCTGCGCGCGGCCCTGCGGGAGGATCCGGACATCGTGCTGGTGGGCGAGATGCGGGACCTGGAGACCATCTCCATCGCCATCGAGACCGCGGAGACGGGTCATCTGGTGTTCGGGACCCTCCACACCAGCACCGCGCCATCCACGGTGGACCGCCTGATCGACGTCTTTCCCGCGGACCGCCAGGACCAGATCCGCGTCATGCTCTCGGAGTCCCTGAAAGGGGTCATCGCCCAGACCCTGTGCCGCAAGATCGGCGGGGGACGCGTGGCCGCCTACGAGATCCTCATCGGAACCCCTTCGGTGTCGGCGCTGGTGCGCGAAGGAAAGACCTTCCAGATCCCCTCGGTGATGCAGACCGGCAAGAAATACGGGATGTGCACCCTGAACGACAGCCTGACGGACCTGGTGCGCCGAAAGACGGTGGACGCCCGCGAGGCCTACATCAAGGCGGTCGACAAGCAGGGACTCCTGGGTCTTTTCAAGAACAACGGAATCGACACCTCGTTCCTCGCCGATCTGGGCGGAGGGACCTGAGACCCGACGGGGGGAAACCTTGGCTTTCGCCGAATGGGAAACGCGGTACGAGACGGGGGATGCCGAGGTCGACGAGCAGCACAAGCGGCTGTTCGGCCTCCTCAACGACCTCCACGAAGCCTTGATGGCCGGCACCGCCAACGAGAAGATGGGCGGAACGCTGAGGTCGATGGCCGACTACACGGTGGAGCATTTCAGGGCGGAGGAGGCCCTGATGGTCGCCATCGCGTTCCCGGGGCTGCCGGAACACCGCCGCAAGCACGAGGAACTGGCGAGCCAGGTGGGACTGCTGGTCGCGGACCACGGCGCGGGCAGGCTCACTCTGCCGCTCACCCTGGCGCGGTTCCTGGTGGACTGGCTGCGCCACCACATCGAGGAGGAGGACATGAAGATGGTCGCCTGGAGCCGGGCCGGGGCCCAGCCTTAGTCAGATCCCGCACGCTTGGGCTGAAGCCCATCGCTGTGTCAACCTCGCTGCGCTCGGGAGGTGAGCCCCCTTAGGCAGATCTTGTTGCTTTTCCGTAAAGCAGGCCGTGAGACCTTACGGAATGCCGCCTGAGAACTGGTCATGTGTTACAAGTTGTTGATCTCGAATTTGTGCGCGGGGGTTGAATCGCACTCGTAACTGTGTGAATCTGCGGCGCTTCTTTTGTTAGAAGCTATCGCCTTCAAGTCCCCCTTGCATTGCGGACAGTACTTGACGTTCAGTTGAGGGCCTGTATGCGGACCGTTTGCCATATTTATCCCACTTTCTGAGTTTGTTTTGGATTTGGCATGAGACAAAGAGAGGGACAATTTACAAACGCAATGTGCCAGACACTGCGGCAAATTGTTTCAATATGAATTCGGAAAACTTGTTCCTGCTTGCCTAATTTTTGAGGCACCTGATACTAAGACCATCTGCCTTGAACCAAAGATCCACCAATGAGGGATTTTGGCTCAGCAAAATAAGAGTACGACCCTCAGCGTGTTGGCTATCCGGGTCGGCTGTCGTCCAGAAATTAGCATCCATGCCTTCCCCCTGGAACCCACCGCTCCAGTTGCCATCGCCCGCAGGCAGTGCCCGAAAGCCAAGGCTATCTGTCCCAATAGCAGACAGATTTGTCCAACCAGATCTGGATGCTAATACGATACTTAGCGCCTGTACTGAATCGTAAGTAGACAAAGTCGTATCCGTCAGTTTGGTCCATTCTGAATCAGCAGGAACATGCCATCCACTGGGACAAATCCCCTGGACAGGGGCTGAGGGATACAAGGAGAAAGTATCATAGTGCGTGCTCGCTCCAACCGCTTCCCCCCATGTGTAGAGTCGTCCATATTTGGCACAACTGTCCATGCTAAAGCCGTAACACAGCCCTGCGGTGTCCGTACTGCCAACATTATTCCGGTAGTTCAAGTTTTGGGCCATCCAAATTTGGGTCCCAATGTGAATTGTTCTGTAAACTTCACCATCCCTTGCATCAAAGATTGAACCGTAATTGACGCGGGGATTCCAGCCGATTCCCTGATCATCGTTCCATCCAGTATCGAGGGCAAAGACAATCCCTGAAGAATCCGCTGTAACAGGTAGGCGTACCAGATGCTTCCCACGCCACTGGACCAAGATCGTATCCATGACCCCGGTAGCTCTGCCCGCAGACATTATAGTCAAAGGGCGTGCTTCGCTTGCCTGCCCCCCGACCATGCGCCCCCGGATGTCGGTTCCCTTCCAGGACAAGTCGATGTGGCCATTTTCTACTATTAGGTTCCGACTGACGGGAATTGCCTTTTCTGAAGTGGAATTGATCCCGTTTACGCTTCCCAAAGTCCATTGCCCCTGGACATTTGAAGTCGTCGTATATCCAGAAGAAGAAATCGACACGCCTTCGATCGCGATTCCTGAAAGATTGACAACAGTGCCTGAATAGTTGCCCGTGAAGGCTAGAACCGGCAGCAACAGCAGAGATTGAAGCTTCATAGGACCGTCCTTTCGGGGCAAGTTGCCATTCGGCTATGGACTTATACTCAAGCCGAAGTTAGCATAATCTTCGGGACACCTCCCCACACTCCGGAGCCAATTGTGGTTTGCCTCCGCCCGCAAGGGCGTTGACGAGCGATGGACTTCAGTCCGAGCGGCCTCCTGAGCTGGGCTGCCACATCTTGTCAGATTCTGTCCGCGACCTTCCGCAACGCGTCCACCGCGAGATCCGCCTGGTCGGCCGAAAGCACCAGTGGCGGCAGCACGCGCAGGACATGCGCGCCGGCCCTGTAGACGATCAGGCCCTCCTCGCGGGCGGCCTCCATGATCTTCCCCGGATCGCAGGAGACCGCGATCCCGATCAGGAATCCCTTCCCGCGCAGCTCTCCGAAGGGCCCGCGTCCGGAAAGGGATGCGAGTCCGGCGCGCAGGCGCGAGGCGACTTCGCGGACGTTTTCCAGGAACCCCGGCCTTTCCAGGCGATCCAGGACCGCCAGCCCCGCCGCGACCGCCACCGGATTGCCCCCGAAGGTGGTGCCGTGGTCGCCGGGCTTGATGGCATCCGCCACCGTCTGTTTCAGCAGGACCGCTCCGAGCGGAAGACCCCCGCCCAGGGGTTTCGCGAGGGTCACGAGGTCCGGGTGGAGCCCGATCACCTTGTGGGCGAACCACTCTCCCGTGCGGCCGAGGCCCGTCTGGATCTCGTCGGCGATCAGCAGGAAGCCGTGCTTCTCCTGGAGTTCGTTCAAGGTGGCGATGAATTCCGGCGACGGTTCGATGACCCCGCCCTCCGCGAGGATGGGCTCCAGGATCACCGCCGCGGTGTGCGCTCCCACGGATTCGCGCAGGCCTTCCGGCGTCAGGGCCGCCCGCACGAATCCCGGAAGAAGCGGGCCGAAACCGGTCTGGATCCTGTCCTGTCCGGTGGCGGACAGCGCCCCGTAGGTCCGTCCGTGGAAGGAATCCTGGAAGGAGACGATTTCGTGGCGCCAGGCCGATCCCCGCTCGTGCCAGAATTTGCGCACGAACTTGATGGCGGCCTCGTTCGCCTCGGTGCCGGAGTTGCAGAAGAACGCCTTGTCCAGTCCGCTGTGGCGGCAGAGCACCTGGGCCATCCGCCCGTGCAGGGACGTGAAGTAGAGGTTGGAGGCGTGGGCCATCCTGGACGCCTGTTCGTGGATGGCGGCCACCACCAACGGATCGGCGTGCCCCAGGGCGTTGACCGCGATCCCCGCGGTCAGGTCCAGGTACTTGCGGCCTTCGGTGTCCCAGACCCAGGCTCCATCGCCCCGCTCCAAGGAGAGCGGCTGGCGGGCGTAGGTGCCAAGCACCCAACGCGTGTCCAGGTCCCGCACGGCCTCCGGATCCCGGAGGGCCGAGGAGGTCATGCCGCGTTGTGCTGGGGGGTGAGCTCCTCCAGCGAACGGGAGTGGAAGATGCGGTAGCTGTCGGCGGGCGCGTCCGGATCTTCCACCAGTTCGATCTTCGCGCCGAAGCTCTCCAGGCGGTGGAAGGCGGTGGACCGCTCGGCCACCAGGTAGTCGATGATCCGCGAGTGGACCACGATGGCGATCTCCTTGGGGCCGTTCCGGGACTGGTTGCGACGCACCCAGCGCTCCAGCGAGGCCACCACCGAACTCGGCAGGAGCACGTTCCCGGAACCCTCGCAGTGGCTGCAGGGCTCGGAGACGGTCTTGACCAGGGCTTCGCGAACGCGCTTGCGGGTCATCTCCAAAAGGCCGAACTGGCTGATGGAACTGGCCACCGTGATGGGCGCCCGATCGCCGCGCAAGGCCTTGCGGAATTCGCGCACGAGCTTTTCCCGGTCGTCCTCGGCGTCCATGTCGATGAAGTCCACCACGATGATCCCGCCCAGGTCGCGCAGACGCAACTGCTTGGCGATCTCCTTGGCGGCGGTGATGTTGGTGTCCAGGATGGTGGCGGCCTGGTCGTCGCGGCCCACGTTGCGACCCGTGTTCACGTCGATGGTGGTCATGGCCTCCGTGGTCTGGATGACCAGGTGGCTTCCCTTTCGGATCCACACCTTGTCGGCGTAGACCTTCTGGACTTCCTGTTCGATCTCGAACTCGTCGAACAGGGGCGTCTTCTCGTCGTAGAGGTGCACCCGGCTCACCAGGTCCGGCGAAAGCTGGCGGATGTAGGCCTTGGTCTTCTGGAAGAAGTCCTTGTCGTCGACCATCACCTTGTCGACCTTCTCCGAGAAGTAGTCGCGCAGGATGCCCACCGCGGCCTCGTTCTCCTCCAGCACCAACCTCGGAGCCTCGCACTCGCTGGCCACCGACTTGATGAAGGCCCACTTCTCCTCGAGGATCCCCATCTCGATGCGGAATTCCTCCTCGGTCTCGTTCAGGCCGTTGGTGCGCACGATGTACCCGACGTCCGGGAACCGGCGCAGCTCCTGCACCAGCTGCTTCAGCTTGCGGCGCGAACCGTGGTCGCGGCTCTTCTTGGACACCCCGATGAAGGTGGTGTTGGGCATGCACACCAGGAAACGCCCGGCGATGGAGAGGTATCCGGTGACCTTCGCGCCCTTGGTGCTGATGGGCTCCTTGACGACCTGGACCAGGATCTCCTGGCCCTCGCGCAGAAGCTCGTTGATGGGCCTTTCGGCGCGGTCGCGGCGGCGTGGGTCGACTTCGTCGTCGCTGTCGTCGTCGTCGTCGTAGGCCTCGGTCCCCGCCGGGGCGATGTCCGCCGCGTGGAGGAAGGCGGCCTTCTCCAGGCCGATGTCCACGAAGGCGGCCTGCATCCCGGGGAGCACGGAAACCACGCGCCCCTTGTAGATGTTGCCCACGATCCGCTGGTTGTCCGGCTTGTCGACGACGAGCTCGGTGAGTCTTCCGTCTTCCAGGAGCGCGATGCGCTTCTCGAAGGGGGAAACGTTGATGAAGATGTCTCTGCGCAAGGAATGGTCCTCAGAACTTGTATTCAAGTGACGCCAACAACGAAATGTCGTTGGCGACGGTTGGTGCCGACGGATCGGTCGGATCTTTCTGATCGGTCCGCTTGTAGCTTGCGTCGAAATTGGCGGCCAGCTTCGAAGTGAAGTTGTAGGACGCGTTCGATCCGGCGTAAACGGTAGTAACGTCGGCGAGTGTCTGGGGTCCGTCGTCCTGGCCCGTGCTGGCGTCGTAGTTGTTCTGCAACTGCCAATCCCGGGTCCAACCGGCCCGGAAGGTCACCACCAGGTCGTTGTCCAGCTTCACGAACCAGCGGAAGATCTGGATTCCCTTGTGGGTCTGGAACCGGTAGGTGGCGGTGCCCTCGTTCCCCATGTTCCAGTGGTAGGTCTGGGAGTGCCCCACCACCTGGAAGCACCTCTCCACCGCCACGTTCGGGTTGTAGTAGAAGTAGGGCACGCCCGGGTCCTGCGGGCAGACTCCGGGATCCGAACCCGTGGCCGAGTCGGGATTCTTGATGAAGCTCTTGGCCAGGGTGACGCCGAAGTCGGTCTTGTCGTCGAAGCTCCAGTTCCCCTTGGTCTTGGCCTGGAGACCGACCAGCGGAGCCCACTTCAGGCTGTAGTTGGTGACGTCGTTGCTGGAGGAATGGGGGTAGATCTGCTGCTGGACCTCCCAGGTCGTGCTGTGGCTGGCCGTCACGCTTTCGAACCACCTCCCCAGGAAGGGAACCCTTCCGGCGAAGTTGGCCAATGTGGCGTTCACGCTGATCTGCGGCCAGGTCACGGTGGTGTCCACATCCCAGGGCGTGGACCACCGCTCGTCCCAGGAGATCAGGTAGGTGAGGCTCGGCTGGAGGGTGAGCAGAAGACCGGGAATGGTGAAGTCCGTGTTGGTGCTCACGCGGTAGGAACGGGTGTTGTCCTGCCCCGTGAACAATGCCTCGCTCGCGG